>NZ_JBODRZ010000005.1:0-172195 GCF_050632895.1 Leifsonia sp. L25
CTAGAGGACGTCGCCGACCCTGTGGACGCGGATGTCGTTGGTGGTTCCGGGGATCCCGGGAGGGGATCCGGAGATGATGATGACCTTGTCGCCGTTCTCGGCGCGACCCGTCGACTTCAGGGCCTCGTCCACCTGGGCGACCATCTGGTCGGTGTGGGTGACGCGATCCACGACGAACGACTCGACGCCCCAGAACAGGGACATCCGGCGGCGCACCGACTCCTCGGGCGTGAACGCGAGGATCGGGATCTTGTTGCGCAGGCGTGCCATCCGGCGGGCCGACTCGCCCGACTCGGTGAACACGCAGAGGTACTTGGCCTCCACGAAGTCGGCGACCTCGGTGGCGGCCAGCGTGATCGCGCCCGACTGCGTGCGCGGGCGGGTGCCGAGCGGCTGGATGCGGTCGAGGCCGTGCTCCTCGGTCGACGTCACGATGCGGGCCATGGTGGCCACGGTGATCGCCGGGTACTCGCCGACGCTCGTCTCGCCCGAGAGCATCACCGCGTCGGCACCGTCGAGGACGGCGTTGGCGACGTCGGAGGTCTCCGCGCGGGTCGGGACCGGGCTGGAGATCATCGACTCGAGCATCTGGGTGGCGACGATGACCGGCTTGGCTGCACGTCGGGCCAGCTCGACCGCCCGCTTCTGCACGATCGGGACGGCCTCCAGCGGCAGCTCCACACCGAGGTCGCCGCGCGCGACCATGATGGCGTCGAACGCCTCGATGATCTCCTCGAGCGCCTCGACGGCCTGCGGCTTCTCGATCTTGGCGACGACGGGGACTTTGCGGCCCTCCTCCGCCATGATCTCGTGCACGCGCTCGATGTCGGCGGCGTTGCGCACGAACGACAGCGCGATGATGTCCGCGCCGAGCTTGAGGCCCCAGCGCAGGTCGGCCTCGTCCTTCTCGGACAGCGCGGGCACGTTGACCGCGACGCCGGGGAGGTTGATGCCCTTGTTGTTGGACACCGGGCCGGCGACGATCACCTCGGTGGTGACGACGTTGCCCTCGACCTCGACGACGCGCACACGCACCTTGCCGTCGTCGATCAGGAGGAAGTCGCCCGGCTTCACGTCGTTGGGCAGGCCCTTGAACGTGGTCGAGGAGATCTCCTTGGTGCCGATGATGTCGTCGGTGGTGATCTTGAAGATGTCACCCTGCGCGAGATCGTAGGGGCCGGCCTCGAACTTGCCGAGACGGATCTTCGGACCCTGGAGGTCGACGAGGACCGCGACCGGCTTCCCCGCGTCGTCGGCGGCCTTGCGCACATTAGCGTAGACCCCTTCGTGCACGTCGTAGCTGCCGTGGCTCAGATTCATCCGAGCGACGTCGACGCCCGCATCGATGATCGCGCGGATGTTGTCGTAGCTGGAGGTCGCCGGACCGAGGGTCGCGACGATTTTCGCCCTTCTCATGGGTTTTTAGTGCTCCGTGATTCTCGCACCTGTGATGGCGCGTTCTCGTGGTGGAGGGGATCAGACGAGGATGCCCCGGTCGGTGGGTCGGACCGGGGACGGCAACTCCGTCTCCCCTTCAAGATACCGGTCGACGGCGGCTGCCGCTGCCCGGCCCTCTGCGATAGCCCATACGATGAGCGACTGTCCGCGGCCCGCGTCGCCGGCGACGAACACGCCCGCCTCGCTGGTCTGGTAGTCGCCGTCGCGGGCCACGTTGCCCCGGTCGTCGAACGGGAGACCGAGCTGGGAGCCCAGGCCCTCCTGCTCCGGACCGGTGAAGCCGAGCGCCAGGAGGACGAGGTCCGCGGGGATCTCTCGCTCGGTCCCGGCCTTCGGCACGCGGCGGCCGTCGAGGTACTCGGTCTCCGCGACGCGGAGGGCCTTCACCTCGCCGAACTCGTTCGCGAGGAACTCGACGGTGGACGCGAGGTACTCGCGCGCGCCGCCCTCCTCGTGGGCGCTCTGCACCTCGAACAGCGTCGGGGTCATCGGCCACGGCTGGTGCGCGGGGCGCTCCGCCGGCGGCTGCTTGCCGATCGCCAGGTTGGTCACGCTGGCCGCGCCCTGCCGGTGCGCGGTGCCGATGCAGTCGGCGCCGGTGTCACCGCCGCCGAGCACGATGACGTGCTTGCCGTCCGCCGTGATCTGGTCGGCGATCTGGTCGCCCGCGCCCGCCTTGTTCTGCTGGACCAGGTACTCCATCGCGAAGTGCACGCCCGCGAGGTCGCGGCCCGGGATCGGGAGGTCGCGCGGCACCATCGCGCCGGTGGCGACCACGACCGCGTCGTAGCGCGCGCGGAGGTCGTCCCAGGCGATGTCGCGGCCGATGTCGACGCCGGCGCGGAACCGGGTGCCCTCGGCCATCATCTGGTTCAGCCGCGCCTCGAGGTGCTTCTTCTCCATCTTGAAGTCCGGGATGCCGTAGCGCAGCAGGCCGCCGATGCGGTCGTCCCGCTCGTACACGGCGACCGTGTGGCCGGCGCGGGTGAGCTGCTGGGCCGCGGCGAGGCCGGCGGGGCCGGAGCCGACGACCGCGACCGTCTTGCCGGTGAGGCGCTCCGGCGGGTGCGGCTGCACCCAGCCGTTCTGCCAGGCCTGGTCGATGATCGACACCTCGACCTGCTTGATCGTCACGGCGGGCTGGTTGATGCCGAGCACGCACGACGACTCGCAGGGCGCGGGGCAGAGCCGGCCGGTGAACTCCGGGAAGTTGTTGGTCGCGTGCAGGCGCTCGATGGCCTGACGGCCCTCCCCGCGCCACATCAGGTCGTTCCACTCCGGGATGAGGTTGCCGAGCGGGCAGCCCTGGTGGCAGAACGGGATGCCGCAGTCCATGCAGCGTCCGGCCTGGCGGCGGAGCTGCGCCGGGTCGCCGGCCTCGTAGACCTCTTTCCAGTCCATGAGCCGGACCGAGACGGGACGGCGCTTCGGCAGCTCCCGCTCGGTCGTCTTCAGAAAGCCTTTGGGATCAGCCACCGTATGCACCTCCGTCATCGAAACCTTTGGGATCAGGCAGCATCATCCGCCGGTCACCTCCAAGATCCGATTCCACACAATGTCGCCGTCGGGGTCGAGCCCCTCGTCGACGGCCTCCTGACGCATCTGCAGCACTGCTGCGTAGTCGCGCGGCAGCACCTTGACGAACTTCGCCACCGTGGCGTCGAAGTCCGCGAGCATCCGCTCGGCCAGGGCCGACCCGGTCTCGGCGCGGTGCTGCTCCAGCAGGTCGCGCACGATCTCGATGTCGGCGCTGCCGAGCGGCAGCAGCTCCAGCTCTCCGGTGGCCAGCGCGTCGCGGTTGACCCGCTCGCGCTTCAGGTCGTACACGTACGCCGCGCCGCCGGACATGCCGGCGCCCAGGTTGCGGCCGGTGCCGCCGAGTATGACCGCGAGGCCGCCCGTCATGTACTCCAGCGCGTGGTCGCCCACGCCCTCCACCACCGCGGTCGCGCCCGAGTTGCGGACCAGGAAACGCTCGCCCACGATGCCGCGGATGAACATGCTGCCCTGCGTCGCGCCGTAGCCGATCACATTGCCCGCGATGACGTTCCGCTCGGCCGGGAAGACGCTGCCCTGAGGCGGGCGCACGACGATCCGGCCGCCGGAGAGACCCTTGCCGACGTAGTCGTTGGAGTCGCCCTCCAGCCGGAGCGTGATGCCCGCGGGGAGGAACGCGCCCAGAGACTGGCCGGCGGACCCCGTCAGCGTGATGTCGATCGTGCCGGTCGGGAGGCCGTTCTCGCCGTGGCGGGCCGTGACCTCGTGACCGAGCATGGTGCCGACAGCGCGCTCGGTGTTGCGGATCGGCAGCGACAGCGACAGCGACGCGCCCTCCGCGCCGGGGTGCGACGCCAGCACATCGTGCGCGGCCTGGATGAGCTGGTTGTCGAAGTGCTCGTCCAGCTCGTGGTCCTGGGCGCGGCCGTTCTTGCGCGGCGCGGACTCCGGGAACTCCGGCCCGCGCAGGATCGGCGTGAGGTCGAGCCCCGACGCCTTCCAGTGCTCGATCGCACGGTCGGCGTCCAGCAGCTCGGCGTGGCCGATCGCCTCGTCCAGGCTGCGGAAGCCGAGCTCGGCGAGGTACTCGCGCACCTCCTGTGCGATGAACTCGAAGAAGTTGACGACGAACTCCGGCTTGCCCGAGAACCGCGAGCGCAGCTCCGGGTTCTGGGTGGCGACGCCGACCGGGCAGGTGTCGAGGTGGCAGACGCGCATCATGACGCAGCCGGAGACCACCAGCGGCGCCGTCGCGAAGCCGAACTCCTCGGCGCCGAGCAGCGCGCCGACGATGACGTCGCGGCCGGTCTTGAGCTGGCCGTCCACCTGCACCACTACGCGCTCGCGCATCCCGTTGAGCATGAGCGTCTGCTGCGTCTCCGCGAGGCCCAGCTCCCACGGCGTCCCCGCGTGCTTGAGCGAGTTGACCGGGGACGCTCCCGTGCCGCCGTCGTGGCCGGAGACCAGGATGACGTCGGCCAGCGCCTTCGCCGTCCCGGCCGCGACCGCGCCGATGCCGGACTCGCTCACCAGCTTGACGTGCACCCGTGCCTGCGGGTTCGCGCGCTTCAGGTCGAAGATGAGCTGCTTGAGGTCCTCGATCGAGTAGATGTCGTGGTGCGGGGGCGGCGAGATCAGCCCGACGCCCGCGGTCGCGTGCCGGGTGCGGGCGACCCACGGGTAGACCTTGGTCGGCGGGAGCTGGCCGCCCTCGCCGGGCTTGGCGCCCTGGGCGAGCTTGATCTGGATGTCGTCCGCGTGGGTCAGGTACATCGACGTGACACCGAACCGGCCCGAGGCGACCTGCTTGATCGCGCTGCGCCGCTCCGGGTCGAGCAGGCGGTCGAGGTCCTCGCCGCCCTCGCCGGTGTTCGACTTGGCACCGAGGCGGTTCATCGCGATGGCGAGGGTCTCGTGCGCCTCCTTGGAGATGGAGCCGTAGCTCATCGCCCCGGTGGAGAAGCGCTTGACGATGGACTCCACAGGCTCGACCTCGTCGATCGGGACCGCAGGACGCTGGCCGGTGCGCAGCGTGAACATGCCGCGCAGCGTCATCAGCGACTCGGCCTGGTCGTCCACGAGCTTGGTGTACTCGCGGAAGACGTCGTACCGGCGCGTGCGCGTGGAGTGCTGCAGGCGGAAGACCGTCTCCGGGTTGAAGAGGTGCGGCGAGCCGTCGCGGCGCCACTGGTACTCGCCGCCGGTCTCCAGCCGCTCGTGCGCGAGGATCGCGCCCTCCGGCGGGTAGGCCGCGGTGTGCCGCGCCAGGTTCTCCGCCGCGATGACGTCGATGCCGACGCCGCCGAGCTTGCTGGTGGTGCCGGTGAAGTACTGGTCCACGAACTCCTGGCTGAGGCCGACGGCCTCGAACGCCTGGGCGCCCGCGTACGACGACACGGTGGAGATGCCCATCTTGGACATGATCTTCAGCACGCCCTTGCCGAGCGCCTTGATGACGTTCTTGACCGCCTTCTCGGGCGTCACGTTCGTGATCATCCCGCTGCGGACGAGCTCCTCGCAGGTCTCCATCGCCAGGTACGGGTTGATGGCGGAGGCGCCGTAGCCGATCAGCAGCGCGACGTGGTGCACCTCGCGGACGTCGCCGGCCTCCACGATCAGGCCGCACTTCATGCGGTTCTCGGCGCGGATCAGGTGGTGGTGCACGGCCGCGAGCATGAGCAGCGACGGGATGGGCGCGAGGTCCTTGGTGGAGTCGCGGTCGCTCAGCACGATGAACTGGGCGCCGGCTTCGATGGCCTCGTCCACTTCGTCGCACATCTCGGCGAGCCGCGCCTGCATGGCGTCGGGCCCGGCGTCGGAGCGGTACAGGCCGCGCAGGGTCGTCGTGAGCCGGCTTCCCGGGCGCGGGTCGATGTGCTGGATCTTCGCCAGCTCGTCGTTGTCGATCACCGGGAAGTCGAGGACGACCTGCCGCGCGTGCTCCGGGCCGGCGCTGAGCAGGTTGCGCTCCGGGCCGAGGCCGAGGGCCAGGGAGGTGACGACCTCCTCGCGGATGGAGTCGAGCGGCGGGTTGGTGACCTGCGCGAACTGCTGGGTGAAGTAGTCGAACAGGAGCCGGGGGCGCTGCGAGAGAACGGCGACCGGCGTGTCCGACCCCATCGCACCGAGCGGCTCGGCCCCGGTCGTCGCCATCGGCTTCAGCAGGACGCGCACCTCCTCCTCGGTGTAGCCGAAGGTGCGCTGGCGGCGCGTGACGGAGGCCGGGGTGTGCACGATGTGCTCGCGCTCCGGCAGGTCCTTGAGGTTGATCCGGCCGTCGGCCAGCCACTCGCCGTAGGGCGCGCCCGCGGCGAGCTCGGACTTGATCTCGTCGTCCTCGATCAGGCGACCGGCGACGGTGTCGACCAGGAACATCCGGCCGGGGCGCAGGCGGCCCTTGCGCACGACGCGGCTCGGCTCGATGTCGAGCACGCCGATCTCGGAGGCGAGCACCACCAGGCCGTCGTTGGTGACGACGTAGCGGCCGGGGCGCAGGCCGTTCCGGTCGAGCGTCGCGCCGACGAGGGACCCGTCGGTGAACACGATCGCAGCGGGGCCGTCCCACGGCTCCATGAGCATGGAGTGGTACTCGTAGAAGTCTCGGCGGACCGGGTCGATCTCGGTCTGGTTCTCCCAGGCCTCCGGCACCATCATCATGACGGCGTGCGGCAGCGAGCGGCCGGTGAGCGAGATGAGCTCCACGACCTCGTCGAACGACGCCGAGTCGGAGGCCCCGGGCGTCACGATCGGCAGCACGGGCGACAGGTCGCCGAGCAGTTCGCTCTCGAGCTGCGACTGGCGGGCGCGCATCCAGTTGCGGTTGCCCGACACCGTGTTGATCTCACCGTTGTGCGCGATCATCCGGAACGGCTGCGCGAGCGGCCACGACGGGAACGTGTTGGTGGAGTAGCGCGAGTGCACCAGGGCCAGTTTGGACGCGAAGCGCTGGTCGGAGAGGTCCGGGTAGAACGGCTCGAGCTGGAGGGTGGTGACCATGCCCTTGTACACGATCGTCCGGCTGGACAGCGATGAGAAGTACAGGTCGAGCTCGCGCTCGGCGCGCTTGCGCAGGAAGAACGTCAGCCGGTCGAGCGCGATTCCGGCGACCGGCTCACCGCGTCCGCCGCCCTGCTCGTCGACACGGGTGCTCGCGACGAAGAGCTGCTCGATGACGGGCATCGCGTCGCGCGCCAGCGTTCCGAGTTCCTCCGGGCGGACCGGGACCGGACGCCAGCCGAGCACCGTGAGGTCGTGCTCGGCCGCGATCACCTCGACGGCGGTCTTCACGCTCTCGCGTGCGGCGGCGTCGGTCGGCAGGAAGGCGTTGCCCACCGCGTACCGGCCCGCGCCGGGCAGTTCCAGCCCGGAGACGGCGCGCAGGAACGCGTCGGGGACCTGCGTGATGATGCCCGCGCCGTCGCCGGTGCCGGCGTCGGAGCCGACCGCGCCGCGGTGCTCGAGGTGGCGCAGCGCTTCGAGCGCAGCGTCGATGATGTCGTGACCGGCGGTGCCGCGCAGCGTGGCGACCATCGCGAGGCCGCACGCGTCCTTCTCGGCGGCGGGGTCGTAGAGACCCTGCTTGCCGGGAACGGTGCTGAACCGGGAGTGGGGAGGCGTGACCGCCATATTTCGACCGTCCTCACAGTGTCGTGGATGTGGGGATGTGGAGTGCGGGGACGCCTTCGGCCCGATGCTGGGAGGTTCCGCCGCAACTGCGCCGGGCTTGTGTGCGGCCCGGGGATCGGTGCGGTCAGGTAGTGCTTACGGGATCAGCCTCTACGGGTGGGGGTTCTGAGCCGGCGGAGATCATCCGCGCGACGGGCTTGTGGCCTTGGCTCCGGCGGACGCGGTGGGCTCCCCGTCGCCATCGACGAAGTCCTCGTCGTCCGAGTCCGTGTCGTCAGAGTCTACCTCAGCATCGGGGCGAACCCATTCACGGCCCGGTCGGTAGACGCCCGGCTCGAGTCCGGGGTGCCGGCGGGACTGCACGACGAAGATCACGATGCCGAGCACGACGGCCAGGAACGCGGCCCACACGTTGCTCTGGATGCCCAGGAACGAGAACTCGCTCGGGTCGATGCGGATCGACTCCAGGTAGGAGCGGCCCAGGCCATACCAGATCAGGTAGACGGCCAGCGTCTTGCCCCACTGCAGGCGCAGCTTCCGCTCCAGGAAGAGGATCACGGCGACGCCGATGACGTTCCAGATGATCTCGTAGAGGAACAGCGGCTGGAACAGCGTGTTGTCGGGCAGGCCGACCGGGATCGCCTTGTTGCCCGAGTCGATCTGCAGGCCCCACGGCAGGTTGGTCGGGAGGCCGAACAGCTCCTGGTTGAAGTAGTTGCCGAGACGGCCGATCGCCTGGGCGAGCAGCAGGGCCGGCGCGAGGGCGTCGGCGACGCTCCAGAAGCGCAGGCCGCCGATGCGGCACGCGATCCAGATGCCGATCGCTCCGCCGATCAGCGAGCCGAAGATGGCGTTGCCGCCCTCCCAGATCGCGAACACGTTGAAGAGGTTCGCGCCGGGGTAGAAGTAGTCGGACGGGTGCGTGAACACGTGGTAGAGCCGCGCGCCGATGATGCCGAGCACGACCGCCCAGAGCAGGATGTCCAGGATGACACCCGGCTCGGCCCCGCGCTTCGTGAGCCGGCGGGAGGTCCAGAGGGCGGCGACCACGATGCCGATCAGGATCATGATCGCGTAGGTCTGGATGCGCCAGTGCAGACCGAAGATGTCGATCGGGATCTGCTGCCACTCGGGCCCCGGGCTCGGGATGCTGGTGACCCAGCCACTCATCGTCGCGACCACGCGATGACTACCTTTCGTATCCGATGGAGTCCGGCGCCGAGCGGCGCACGGCCTCCAGTCTAAGTGTTGGTCGGGGGTGCCGCCGACGCGGCCGGGTCAGGCCGTCGCGCCCTGGCGCACCGTGCCGCGGGCGAGCTCCGCGGCGACGCGTCCGGCCTCCGCGACTCCCCCGTCGGCCAGGGCCTTCACGAGGGCCGAGCCGACGATCGCACCGTCGGCGTACTCCAGCACCTCGGCGACCTGCGCCGCGCTGGAGATGCCGAGGCCCACGCAGGTGCTGGTGGCGCCGGCGTCGCGGAGGCGGCCGACCAGTGTGCGGGCGGCGCTGTCGACGTCGCTGCGGGCGCCGGTGATGCCCATCGTGGAGACGGCGTAGACGAAGCCGCGGCTGTGCTCGACCGTGGAGCGCAGACGGGCGTCGGTCGAGGAGGGCGCCGCGAGGAACACGCGGTCCAGCCCGGCGCGCTCGGAGGCGGCCAGCCAGTCCGCACCCTCGTCGGGGATGAGGTCGGGCGTGATCAGCCCGGCGCCGCCCGCGGCGACCAGGTCGTCCGCGAATCGGTCGACGCCGTACTGCAGGACCGGGTTCCAGTAGGTCATCACCAGGACCGGCACGTCCACGCGCTGCGTGATCTCGCGCACGGCGGTGAAGCCGTCGCGCAGGCGGAAGCCGTTGGAGAGCGCCCGCTGGGTCGCCGCCTGGATGACCGCGCCGTCCATGACGGGGTCGGAGTACGGCAGCCCCAGCTCGATGACGTCGACGCCGTTCTCCGCGAGCGCCACCGCCGCGTCGACGCTGGTCCGGAGGTCCGGGAAGCCGGCCGGGAGGTAGCCGACCAGGGCGCCGGCCGCCTCGGCGTTGCGGCGGGCGATGGTGTCTGCCACGCGGCTCACGACTGCACGGCTCCTTCGTCGATCAGGCCGAAGTAGCGTCCGGCGGTCTCCATGTCCTTGTCGCCGCGGCCGCTGAGGTTCACCAGCACGATGCCGTCCGGACCGAGCTCTTTGCCGAGCTCCAGAGCGCCTGCGAGCGCGTGCGCGGACTCGATTGCCGGGATGATTCCCTCCGTGCGGCTGAGCAGGCGCAGGGCCTGCATCGCGTCAGCGTCGCTCACCGGGCGGTACTCGGCGCGGCCGATCGACGCGAGCCACGAATGCTCAGGACCGACACCCGGGTAGTCGAGCCCGGCGGAGATCGAGTGGGACTCGATGGTCTGGCCGTCCTCGTCCTGCAGCAGCATGCTGCGCGCGCCGTGCAGGACGCCGGGGCGCCCCTTGGTGATGGTCGCGGCGTGCCGCGGGGTCTCCGCGCCCTCGCCGCCCGCCTCGAAGCCGACCAGGCGGACGTCCTCGTCGTCCAGGAACGCGTGGAAGATGCCCATGGCGTTCGAACCGCCGCCGACGCAGGCCGCGACGGCGTCGGGCAGGCGGCCGGTCAGCGCGAGCACCTGCTCGCGGGCCTCCTCGCCGATGATCTTCTGGAGGTCGCGCACCATCTCCGGGAACGGGTGCGGGCCCGCGACGGTGCCGAAGATGTAGTTGGTGTTCCCGACGTTGGTGACCCAGTCGCGCATCGCGTCGTTGATCGCGTCCTTGAGGGTGCGCGAGCCGGTCTTGACGGCGACGACCTCGGCTCCGAGCAGGCGCATGCGGGCGACGTTCAGCGCCTGGCGCTCGGTGTCGACCTCGCCCATGTAGATGGTGCACTCCAGGCCGAACAGCGCGGCGGCGGTCGCGGTGGCGACGCCGTGCTGGCCGGCGCCGGTCTCGGCGATCACGCGGGTCTTGCCGATCCGCTTCGTGAGGATGGCCTGGCCGAGCACGTTGTTGATCTTGTGCGAGCCGGTGTGGTTGAGGTCCTCGCGCTTGAGGATGACGCGCGCACCGCCGGCATGAGCCGCGAAGCGCGGCACCTCCGTGATGATGCTCGGCCTCCCGGTGTAGCTGCGGTGCAGCTCGTCCAGCTCGGCGTGGAACGCGGGATCGGCCTTCGCCGCCTCCCACGCCTCGGTGAGCTCGTCGAGGGCGGCGACGAGCGACTCGGGCACGAAGCGCCCGCCGAACTCGCCGAAGTAGGGTCCGTGTTCAGAACGAAGGGACATCAGGCTCCAAGGAACTGGCCGAGCGTGGCGATCGGATCGCTCGTGACGAGCGCCTCGCCGACGAGCACGACATCAGCGCCCGCCGCCCGGTAGTGCGCGACGTCGGCGGCCGACTTCACGGCCGACTCCGCCACGCGGATGACGCCGGACGGGTACCGGTCGGCCAGGCGGCCGAACAGGTCCGGGTCCAGCTCGAACGTCGAGAGGTTGCGCGCGTTGACGCCCACCAGCTTCGCGCCGATGTCGAACGCGCGGCTCAGCTCGTCCCCGGTGTGCGCCTCCACGAGCGCGGTCATACCGAGGTCGGCGATGAGGTCGTGGAGCTCCACGAGCCGCTGCTGATCGAGCGCGGCGACGATGAGCAGCACGAGGTCGGCCCCCGCGGCTCGCGCCTCGAGCACCTGGTAGGGCTCGGCGACGAACTCCTTGCGGAGCACCGGGAGTGTCACTGCGGCGCGGACCGCCTCGAGGTCGGCGAGCGACCCCTTGAAGCGGCGCTCCTCGGTGAGGACGCTGATCGCGCTCGCTCCCCCGGTCTCGTAGAGGGCGGCGAGGGCGGCAGGGTCGGGGATGTCGGCGAGGTCGCCGCGCGACGGGCTCGCGCGCTTGACCTCGGCGATGATCTTGACCCGCTCGGCGGGCGCGAGGGCCGCGAGCGCGTCGATGGCGGGCTCCCGTGCGGCGGCCGCGGCCTCCACGACCGCGTACGGTCGCTCCGCGCGTCGCCGCTCCGCGTCTTCCAGCGCGCCGGCGACGAGGTCGGCGAGCACGGGCTAGTGGCCCTTCGGGGTGTACTTGGAGCCGCCCACTCCGTAGCCCGCGCGCTTCATGATCCAGCCCACGATCAGTCCGATGATGGCGAGACCGGCGGAGGCCCACACGACGATGGGCGCGTCGTAGAAGAACGCGATGGCGCCGATGGTGAAGGCGATAAGCATGATGATCACGGCCGTCCACGCCGCCGGCGAATGACCGTGGCCTGGATCGACTGACTCGGTGCTCATGGGACTCCTGCACGTCGGGTGCGCGTCCCGGCGGTCCGGAGACCGCTGGCGCGCACGGATTGGTGGATCTGAACCAGTCTAGTGGCTCAGCGGGTGGGGTCGTCGCCGCGACTCAGCTCGTCCCAGCTGTCGATCGCGGAGTCGCGGTCGAGAGAGGTAGGCTCCTCCGCCGCGCCGGATTCGGCAGCCGCGCGAGCCTCGCGCTCGTCGCCCTCCCCAGCGATCTCCCCGGCCGTCTCCTCCGTCTCGGCGGCGCCGTGCAGTCCGGCGAGAGCCTCCTCGGCCGAGCGGCCGTTCTCGCCCGCGAACCGGGCCTGGTACTTGCGCGACGGGCCGGGCCAGGCGCGCACGAAGACGAGGGCGAGCACGCCGGACAGGGCGACCAGCACGCCGCCGACGACTGCGAGCCAGGGCCAGAACGCGGTCGTCGTGCTCTGGACGAGCTTGCGCAGGGAGGCCTCCCCCGCGACGCCGGTCGCCGAGGTGATCGCCGCGCTGGCGGCCTGCAGCGGGTCGCCGAGCACGGCGAGGGCCGAGTAGACCAGCGAGACGCCCAGCAGGACTCCGAGCAGCGCCAGCACGACCCGGAACGCCGGTCCGGCGATCGCGAGCGCCGCGGTGAGCGCGAGGCCTGCCAGCGAGAGCGCCGTCAGCGCCGGCGCGGCGGCCGAGCCGGCGACGGTGACCGTCCCGGCGTGGTTCGCCACGTCCCGGACCTGGATGGTGAACCAGGTCTGCGTCGCCGACAGCAGTCCGAGGCCGCTCCCCACCAGGAGGGCGAGGAGGGTCAGATACTTGACGCGGCGGTTCTCAGTCCGCACCGTGCACCCGTCTCATCCCATTGGCCACCGCGACCGCGCGCAGCGGCGCGGCCGCCTTGTTCTGCGACTCCTGGAACTCCAGGCGCGGCACCGAGTCCGCGACCAGGCCGCCCCCGCCTGCACGCGCGCGACGCCGCCCAGGATGGTCGCCGTGCGGATCGCGATGGCGAGGTCGGCGTCGCCGGCGAAGTCGAAGTAGCCGATCACTCCCCCGTACACGCCGCGCTGCGCAGGCTCCAGCTCGTCGATGATCCGCAAGGCCATCGGCTTGGGCGCGCCGGAGAGGGTGCCGGCGGGGAAGGTCGCCCGGAACACGTCGATCGCGCCGGAGGTCGGCAGCAGGTCGCCCTCCACCGAGGAGACGATGTGCATGATGTGGCTGAACCGCTCCACGCGCATGAACTCGGTCACCTCGACGCTGCCGGCCGCGCAGACCTTGAGGAGGTCGTTGCGGGCCAGATCGACGAGCATCAGGTGCTCGGCGCGCTCCTTGTCGTCGGCGAGCAGGGAGGCCTCCAGGTCGAGGTCCTCCTCCGGCGTCGCGCCACGCGGCCGGGAGCCGGCGATGGGGTGCGTGAACGCGCGACCCTCCTGCACCTTGACCAGCGCCTCCGGCGAGGAGCCGACGATCTGGTACGGCTCGCCGTCCGGGCGCTCCAGCGACAGCAGGTACATGTACGGGCTCGGGTTCAGGGCCCGCAGCACGCGGTAGACGTCGAGCGCGGAGGCGGTGCACTCCAGCTCGAAGCGCTGCGAGATGACGACCTGGAAGATGTCGCCGGCGACGATGCGCTCCTTCGCGGTCTCGACCGACGCGAGGAAGTCCTCCTCGCGGGTGCGGGACTCCGGGTGCGCGGGCGCGCCGAGGTCGACCTCGGCCAGCCACGCCTCCGAGGGCTGCGCGAGTTGCTGCTGCATGCGGTCCAGGCGCTGCTGGGCGTCGCTCCAGAGCGCGTCCGCGTCCTGCTCGCCGTCGGCCAGTGCGTTGGCGATGAGCTTGACGGTGCCCGAGCGGTGGTCGATCACGACCAGGTCGGCCACGAACGCCATCGCCTGACCGGGAACGTCGACGTCCGCCGGCGGCCGGTGCGGCAGGCGCTCGAGCTGGCGCACGGCCTCCCAGCCGATGAAGCCGACGAGGCCGCCGGTCAGCGGGGGCAGCCCGGGGATGCGCGGCGTCCGCCAGCGCTCATGCAGCGCCGCGAGCGCGTCGAGCGGACCGCTCGGGACGGCGCTGCCCAGGGCGCGCTCGGCGGAAACACCGTAGTCGAGCCAGCGCACGTCGTCGCCGTCCTGCGTGAGCATGCCGAACGACGCGGCCCCCACGAACGAGAAGCGCGACCAGATGCCGCCCTGTTCGGCGGACTCCAGCAGGAAGGTGCCGGGGCGGCCGGCGGCGAGCTTGCGGTAGATGCCGACCGGGGTCTCGCCGTCGGCGAAGAGCTCGCGGACCACCGGCACCACGCGGTGCTCGGCGGCCAGCGCGGCGAACTCGTCGCGTCCGGTGGTGCCGTCGGCGGTCGCGATCACAGGTCGGACCCCATCTCCGCGACCAGTTCGTCGGTCTCCGCCCCGCCAACGGCGGGGGCGAGCACGTCGGCGTCGAAGCAGGTGCGCGTGCCGGTGTGGCAGGCAGCGCCGACCTGGTCGACGGTCACGAGCAGGGTGTCGCCGTCGCAGTCGAGCGCAGCGCCCTTCACGTACTGGACGTGGCCGGACGTGTCGCCCTTCCGCCAGTACTCCTGCCGGGAACGCGACCAGAACGTCACGCGGCCCTCGGTGAGCGTGCGGCGCACGGCCTCGGCGTCCATCCAGCCCATCATGAGCACCTCGCGGGAGTCCCACTGCTGGATGACGGCGGGCACCAGCCCGGCGTCGCTGAAGCGGATCCGTCCGATCACGTCGTCCATTCCGGTCACGAGCGCACCTCCAAGCCTGCGCGCAGCAGTTCGTCCTTCACGTCGCCGATGGTCATCTCGCCCGAGTGGAACACGCTCGCCGCGAGCACGGCGTCCGCCCCGGCGTCGATCGCGGGGACGAAGTCGCCGATCGCGCCCGCGCCGCCCGAGGCGATGACCGGGACCCGGCTGATCGCCCGCATCTCGCGGATGAGCTCCAGGTCGAAGCCCTCCTTGGTGCCGTCGGCGTCGATCGAGTTGACCAGGAGCTCCCCGGCGCCGAGCTCGATCGCCCGCGCCGCCCACTCCAGGGCGTCGATCCCGGTCTCGGTGCGGCCGCCGTGCGTCGTGACCACGAAGCCGGAGGAGGTCGCCGCCGAGCGCTTGACGTCGAGCGAGAGCACGAGCACCTGCGCGCCGAAGCGCCGGGCGATCTCCGCCACCAGCTCCGGGCGGGCGATCGCGGCCGAGTTGACGCCGACCTTGTCGGCGCCGCTGCCCAGCAGCTTGGCGACGTCCTCCGTGCTGCGCACGCCGCCGCCGACCGTGAGCGGGATGAAGACCTGCTCGGCGGTCGCGCGCACCACGTCGTAGGTGGTCGCCCGGTCGTCGACCGTGGCCGTGACGTCGAGGAAGGTCAGCTCGTCCGCACCCTGCTCGAAGTACCGCCTCGCCAGCTCCACGGGATCGCCCTGGTCGCGCAGGTTCTGGAAGTTGACGCCCTTCACGACGCGTCCGGCGGCCACGTCGAGACAGGGGATGACCCGGACCGTGACGCTCATCAGATCCGCGCCGCGTGGATCGAGGTGACCAGGATCGCCCGGGCGCCGAGCTCGTAGAGTGCGTCCATGACGTGGTTGGTGCTGTCGCGCTTGATCATCACGCGCACCGCGACCCAGTCGGGCTCGCCGAGCGGTGACACAGTCGGCGACTCCACCCCGGGCGTGAGCGCGACGGCCTGCTCCAGCAGCGCGACCGGGAGGTTGTAGTCGACCAGCACGTACTGGCGGGCGACCATGACGCCCTGGAGCCGGCGGAGCAGGGTGTCGACGCCCGCCGCGGGCGACGGCGAGGAGACCAGCACGGCCTCGGACTCCAGGATGACCGGGCCGAAGATCTCCAGTCCCTGCTTGCGAAGCGTGGAGCCGGTCTCGACCACATCGGCGACCGCGTCCGCGACGCCGAGGCGCACCGCGGACTCCACCGCACCGTCGAGCTTGATCAGGGAGGCGTCCACGCCGTTCTCGGCGAGGAAGCCGCCGACCAGGCCGAGGTAGCTCGTGGCGACGCGCTTGCCCTCCAGGTCGGCGAGGTCGGTGTACGCGCCGGCCGGCCCGGCGAAGCGGAAGGTCGAGGCGGCGAAGTCGAGCGCCGCGATCTCGGCGGCGGGCGACTCCGAGTCGATCAGGAGGTCGCGTCCGGTGATGCCGACGTCGAGGGCGCCGGAGCCGACGTAGGTCGCGATGTCGCGCGGTCGGAGGTAGAAGAACTCCACCCCGTTGCGCGGGTCGGCGACGATGAGCTCCTTGGGGTCGCGGCGGCCGTTGTACCCGGCCTCGTGGAGCATCTGCGCCGCGGTCTCGGAGAGGGAGCCCTTGTTGGGAACGGCGATCTTCAGCATGGTGTGGTGGCTTTCGTGACGTGACTGACGGTGGCTACGGATTCATTCGGTCCAGGGCGGTCGTCACAGATGTCGGTACACGTCGGCCGGCGTGAGGCCCTTGGCCAGCAGGAGCACCTGGAGGTGGTAGAGGAGCTGGGAGATCTCCTCGGCCGTGGCCTCGTCGGACTCGTACTCGGCGGCCATCCAGACCTCGGCGGCCTCCTCCACGATCTTCTTTCCGATGGCGTGCACGCCCGCGTCCAGCTCGCGAACCGTCCCGGAGCCCTCCGGGCGGGCCTCGGCCTTCTCGCTGAGCTCGGCGAAGAGGTCGTCGAAGGTTTTCACCGTTACAGCGTACCGGTCATGGAGCGCGGGTCGCTCCGCGTGACGCCGCCCGGCGGCGGCGACCGTGCGTGATGTGCTAATGTCGCCAGGTCTCATCTGACATACCATCTCAACGAGGAGATCTCCTTGGCATCGACCGCCTCCCCCGTGTCCACCGGCCGCGCCGCGTTCTGGCCCCTGCTCCTGTGCTGGGTGATCGTCGCGCTGGACGGCTTCGACCTGGTGGTGCTCGGCACCGTCATCCCCACCCTGCTGAGCACGAAGGAGCTCGGCTTCGACGCCCAGGCCGCCACGGCGGTCGCCACGGCCGGGTTGATCGGCGTCGGCATCGGCGCGCTCACCGTCGGCCCGCTCGCCGACCGCTACGGCAGGAGGCTGTGCCTGCTGCTCTGCGTGACGGTGTTCTCGCTGTTCACGCTCGCCATCGTGATCGCCCCGAACGTGTTCGTCTTCGGGCTGCTCCGCGTGCTTGCCGGGCTGGCGCTGGGCGCCTGCCTGCCGGTCGCCATCGCGTACGTCACCGACCTGATGCCGGGCACGCGCGCGGGGAGGGCGACCACCCTGACGATGACCGGCTACCACGCCGGCGCGGTCCTCACCGCGCTCATCGCCATGTCCGTCATCCCCGACTGGCGGATACTGTTCGTGATCGGCGGCGTCGCCGGGCTCGTCACCGTCCCGCTGATCCGGCTCGCCCTGCCCGAGGCACGCAGGGAGCGCACGGCGGCGCCACGCCCGACGGTGCGCCGGCTGGTCGAGCGGCGCTACGTCACGATCAGCGTCGGCGTCTGGGTGGCGTCCTTCATGGGGCTGCTGCTGGTCTACGGGCTCAACACCTGGCTGCCGCAGCTCATGCGCGACGCCGGCTACGGCTCCACCGACGCGCTCGGGCTCCTGCTCACCCTGAACGCGGGCGCCGTCACCGGCCTGGTCCTCGCGGGGATCGTCGCCGACCGGTCCGGGACCAAGCGGGTGGCGATGGTCTGGTTCGCGCTCGCGGCCGTGCTGCTGGCGATCCTCAGCGTCCGGATGGAGGAGGTGACGATGCTGTACGCAGCGGTCTTCGTCACCGGCGTCTTCGTGTTCTCGGCGCAGGTGCTCGTCTACGCGTTCATCACCCAGCTCTACCCGCAGGAGATCCGCGGCACCGCGCTCGGCTTCGCCGCGGGCATCGGCCGGCTCGGCGCGATCCTCGGCCCGGCGGTGACCGGGACGCTCGTCACGCTCGGCCTGGCCTACCCCGGCGGCTTCTACGTGTTCGCCGCGACGGCGCTGCTCGCGGTCGCCGCGCTGTCGATCATTCCCGCCCGCGCTCCCGCCGTGGTGACGGAGGCGGCGCCGGCACAGGGTTGACGGGGCGGCGGCGCCGCCCGTCCGCGAGGAGACTCAGTGGGCGTGCGCCGCCGCCGCTGTCCGCAGGCGGGCGATCCGCTCCGCCGGCTGGCCGCGGAAGACACTGGACCCGGCAACGAACGTGTCTGCGCCGTTCTCCGCCGCCGTCACGATGGTCTCCTCCGTGATCCCGCCGTCGACCTGCAGCCAGACGTCCAGGCCCCGGGCCTCCACCGCCTCCCGCAGCGACCGCAGCTTGGGCATGGTCTCGGCCATGAACGACTGGCCGCCGAAGCCGGGCTCCACGGTCATCACCAGCACCTGGTCGAACTCCGGCAGCAGGTCGAGGTAGCCCTCGGCGGAGGTGCCGGGCTTGAGCGCGATCCCAGCACGGGCGCCGAGGGAGCGCAGCCGGCGAGCGAGGCCCACCGGGTCGGCCGCGGCCTCGGCGTGGAAGGTCACCGAGAACGCACCGAGCTCGGCGTAGCCGAGGGCCCAGCGGTCGGGGTCGTCGATCATCAGGTGCACGTCCAGCGGGATGGGGCTGACGTCCTGGATGCGTCCCACCATCTGCGGGCCGAACGTGAGGTTGGGCACGAAGTGGTTGTCCATGACGTCGACGTGCACCAGGTCGGCCGTGGCGATGGTGTGGAGGTCGCGCTCCAGGTTCACGAAGTCGGCCGCCAGGATGCTCGGGTTGATGCGCGTCACCATGACTCCAGCCTATGGGGCGGAGGCGGCGGAACCGGTCAGACGGGCTTCTCGAGCACGGCGATGAACATGGCGTCGGTCAGGTGGCGGTGCGGCCAGAGCTGGACGAAGTCGGAGTCGCCGGCGAGGTCGAGTCGATCCTCGGCGACGGACTGCACGATGTCCGCCGTCCCCACCGGCCGAAGGGAACCCCTGTGGCGGTCGAGGGCGTCTGCCACGATCGCCCGGGTCTCCGCGACGTGCGGCGAGCAGGTGACGTAGGCGAGGAGTCCGCCCGGCTTGAGCGCCGCCACGGCGGAGTCGACGAGCTGCGCCTGGAGGACGGTCAGCTCCGCCACATCGCGCGGGGTCTTCCGCCAGCGGGCCTCCGGCCTGCGCCGCAGCGCGCCGAGGCCCGTGCAGGGGGCGTCGAGCAGGATGCGATCGAACGTCTCCGGTTCCTCCGCGCCGATCGCGATGCCGTCACGCTCCCAGACCGGCACGTCGAGCGGCACGGCCGCGAGGGCGCGCCGGACAAGCTCGGCGCGGGCCGGCACCACCTCGTTCGCGACCAGGTCCGCACCGCCCGCGAGCGCTTCGGCGGCGAGCAGCGCCGCCTTGCCGCCGGGGCCGGCGCACAGGTCGAGCCAGCGCTCCCCGGCTCGACCGGGCGGGCGCGGGTCAGCGCGAGCGCCGCAAGCTGAGAGCCTTCGTCCTGCACGCGGAGTCGGCCCTCCGCCCCGGCGACGAGTCCCTGCGGGTCGCCGCCGCCCGCGGTGAAGCCGACCGGCGAGAACCGGTCGGGGCGTGCGCCCTCTGGCGCGTCGGCAAGGCCGGGCAGCGCGACCAGGTTCACCCGTGGGGCGGCGTTGTCGGCCTCCAGCAGCGCCTCCAGCTCCTCGCCGCGGCCCTCGGACTCCAGCGAACGGTGGAAGGCGCGCACGATCCACGCCGGGTGCGAGCTGAGCGCGGCATAGCGCTCATCGTCGTTCTTCGCATCCGCCAGCACGCGGGCGCGCCACTCCTCCGGCGTCGAGCGGCCGATCTCACGGAGCACGCCGTTGACGAACCCGGTGCCGGAGCGGCTGCCGACCTGGCGCGCGAGGGCCACCGACTCGTTGACGGCGGCGTGCGACGCCACGCGCGTCGACAGGAGCTGGTGCGCGCCGAGCCGCAGGACGTCGAGCAGCGGCGGGTCGATCTTGTCCACGGTGCGTCCGGCGGCGCGGGCGATCACCCGGTCGTAGTAGCCCTGCATCCGCAAGGTGCCGTAGGTCAGCTCGGTGGCGAGCGCGGCGTCGGCCGGTGACAGTCCCGCCCGGGTGATGCGGCCGGGCAGCAGGAGGTTGGCGTAGGCGTCCGACTCGCGGACGGCGGAAATGACGTCGAGGGCGACCGTGCGGGACGGCTGGACGCGGGTGCGCTGCGCACTGCTGCGCCCGCGGTCGTTGCGCCGGTAGTCGTTCATGACAGCACCGCCTCCCCGCCGGCGCCGCGCCACCAGTCGGCGGCGTCCATCGCGCGTTTGCCCGCGGGCTGCACCGTGAGGAGTTCGAGCGGGGTCGTGCCTGTGCCCACCTCGATGCGGCCCTCGGTCGCTGCGACCACGCCGGCGGGGAGGGACAGCCCGGTGGCCGGACGCGCCGCGTGGATTTTGAACCGCTCGCCGTCGAGAAGCGCCCAGGCGCCCGGCTCCGGGGTCACCCCGCGCAGCCGTGCGTAGACCTCCTCCACCGGCTGACTCAGGTCGAGGTGGGCGTCGTCGATGGTCAGCTTGGGGGCGAGCATCGGCTCGCCGGACTGCGGCACGGCCTCCGCGGTGCCGTCCGCGAGGCCGGCGACGGTGTCCACGAGCAGCAGCGCGCCGTCGGAGGCCAGGGTGTCGAGCAGTTCCCCCGCCGTCGCGTCGGCCGGGATCGGGATCCGCAACTCGGAGAACACGTCCCCCGCGTCGAGCCCGGCCACAAGCTGGAACACGGCGGCCCCGGTCTCCGTGTCGCCGGCCATCACGGCGCGCTGGACGGGCGCGGCGCCCCGCCAACGCGGCAGGAGCGAGAAGTGCAGGTTGACCCAGCCGAGCCGCGGCGTCGAGAGCAGCGGCTCCCGGACCAGTCCGCCGTACGCGACGATCACGCCGAGGTCGGCCTCGAGGCGCGCGACCTGCTCGGTGACGCCGTCGTCCAGCCGGTTGGCCTTGATGACCGGGAGGTCGAGGGCGGCCGCGGCGTCGGCGACCGGCGACGGCGTCAGCACGCGCTTGCGGCCGAGCGGCGCGTCCTCGCGGGTGATGACGGCGGCGATGTCGAACCGCTCGGCGAGGGCGTTCAGGGAGGGGACGGCGACGGCGGGGGTGCCGGCGAAGACGAGTCGCATGTCAAGGTTCTTTCGGTCTGGTCCAGCCCCCGAGTCTACCCGCGCCCCGCACCTGCCGAAGGGCTCGAGGGGATCAGAGGATCTCGGGGTCGTCGAAGCGGACGCGGAGTGTCGGCGCGGGGCGGTAGCCGGGGCGGCCTCCCGGAGGCCGCCGGCGCTGGGTCGCGTTGCGCACCACCGTCGCCCGGACGGCCGCGGCGACCTCGGCGCCCTTCGCGTACTCGAACCGCAGGACGGCCCGGACCGTCTTCTCGTCGACCTCGGCCGGGCCGAGCACGTCGATCAGCAGGTCCGGATCGACCGCCTTCAGCACCCCGTCCACGGCCTCCGCGGCCCCCGTCACCGAGGCGAGCCGAACCGCGGGCGGGAACCGGAGCTGGCGGCGGTCGGCCAGCTCCTCGCGGGCGAACTCGACCTGGCGGCCCGTCGCGAAGTCGCGCGCGAGGTCGCCGGAGACGCCGACGAGCACGGTCGGCGCGCCCGCGGCGGCCAGCACCGCGGCGCTCATCCACCAGCGCAAGCAGTTCTCGGCGACGTGCAGCGTCTCATTCGCCAGCATCCGCTCGCCGTCGAGCAGCAGCACCGCCTGGTAGCCGCCCTCCGCGATCGGTTCGGCGCCGCGTGTGGCGACCACGAGCGCGGGGGCGGCGCCGACCCGCTGCACCGGATGGTCGCCGTCCGCGAGGATGACGCGCGTCCCCGGGAACGCACGGCCCAGCTCCTCGGCCGTCCGGCCGGAGCCGGGCGTCGCCATCCGCAGCTTCGTGTGCTCGCAACGGGTGCAGTGCCAGTCGGTGGCGAGCGCCCCGCACACGCCGCAGGACGGCGTCGCACCGGCCCGGCGCTGCCCGAGCGGGCCCTGGCAGCGGGTGCAGTGTGCCGCCTGACCGCAGTGCGCGCAGGACAGCACCGGCACGTAGCCCGGCCGGGCCACCTGGACGAGCACGGGGCCGGGCGGCCGCCCGCTCTCCCCGCTCAGCGCCTCCCGGGCCGCCCGCCACGCGGACGACGGGATGCGCGCAGCACGGGCGGCAGGCTCGTCGGCGCTCTGGTTGGCGGTCAGAACGACCTTCGCCGTGTGCGCGCGCTCCGGCCCGAGGTCGCGGAGCCAGCCGAGGTCGACCAGCCGCTGCGCTTCGACGCTGCGGACCAGCCCGCTCAGCACGAGGGCGCCGCCGTCCAGCTCCTGCCGGACGAGCGCGGCGTCCCGCGTGTGCACGTACGGGCTGAGCGGCTCGGCGAAGAGCGGGTCGCTGTCCTCCCACACCACGATCAAGCCGAGCCGGGCGGCAGGGGCGTAGACCACCGAGCGGTTGCCGATCACGATGCGCGGACCGGAGAGCGCGGCGAGAAAGCCCTGATAGCGTTCCGGGTTCGACTGGGCGGCGTCGGCGCGGACCACCGCGGACGCGGGGGCGATCGCCGCCAGCGCGGCCCCGAGCTGCTCCAGGTCGCGGTGGTCGGGCACGGCGACGATGGCGGTGCTGCCCGTGCGCCAGGTGGCGGTCGCGAGCGCGGCGAGCGTGATCGCCCACTCCCCGACCCACGTGCCGTCCGGGAGCCTGCTCAGTCGCGGGATCGGCCGGAGCGCGATCCGTTCCCCCGCCGCGACCGCGGTCTCCAGTACGCCGGCGCCGTAGCCGCGCACCGGGAACGCGGCGCGCTGAGCCTCGGCGGGCACGTCGGCGGAGGAGCCCGCCGTGCGCGCCGCCAGCCACGCCTTCTCCACCCGCACCATCCGCGGAGGCACGGCGAGCCGGAGGATGTCACTCGCGGTCCCGGCGCTGCGGTCGGCGAGCCGGCGCGCGAGCCGCCACACCGGCTCGGTGAGCACCGGCACCGGGGACACCACGGCCTCCAGCGGGCTCAGCGTTCCGGAGAACGCCTCGTCGGGCTCGGCGAGCTCCACGAGGTAGCCGTCGGCGACCCGTCCCGCCGAGCGCAACGGGACGCGCACCCGCACCCCGGGCACCGCCTGCTCCGCGAGCGCGTCAGGGACGCTGTAGTCGAAAAGATGGTCGAGCTGCGGGAGCGGCGAGTCCAGGGCCACACGGGCGACCGTGGCGGCCGCCGGCACGGCTACAGCCCCGCGGCGGAGCGCAGGTCGTCGACGCGGTCCAGCCGCTCCCAGGTGAAGTCGGGGAGGTCGCGGCCGAAGTGGCCGTAGGTCGCCGTCTGCGCGTAGATCGGCCGGAGCAGGTCGAGGTCGCGCACGATCGCCGCCGGTCGCAGGTCGAACACCTCGCGGATGGCGCGGATGATGCGCTCGTCGGAGACGTTGCCGGTGCCGAAGGACTCCACGTAGAGCCCGACCGGGGCGGCCTTGCCGATCGCGTACGCGATCTGCACCTCGAGCCGGTCCGCGAGGCCCGCCGCGACGGCGTTCTTGGCGACCCAGCGCATCGCGTAGGCGGCCGAGCGGTCGACCTTCGACGGGTCCTTGCCGGAGAACGCGCCGCCGCCGTGCCTGCTCGCGCCGCCGTAGGTGTCGACGATGATCTTGCGGCCGGTGAGCCCGGCGTCGCCCTTCGGGCCGCCGATCTCGAACCGGCCGGTCGGGTTGATGAGCGTGCGGATGTGCGCGGTCTCCAGCCCGGCGGCGTGCATGACCGGCGCGATGACCTCCTCGACGACCTCGGCCTGGAGCTGCTCGCTCGACACGTGCGGCGCATGCTGGGTGGAGAGCACGACGGTCTCCACCGTGCGCGGAGTGTGGCCCTCGTAGCCGATCGTCACCTGCGTCTTGCCGTCCGGGCGGAGGTAGTCGAGGGTGCCGTCCTTGCGCACGGCGGCGAGGCGCTCGGCGAGGCGGTGCGCGAGCCAGATCGGCTGCGGCATGTACTGCGGCGTCTCGGTGGTGGCGAACCCGAACATGATGCCCTGGTCGCCCGCGCCCTGGCGGTCGAGGTCGTCGGTGCTCTGCTCGGTGCGTGACTCGAACGCGTTGTCGACCCCCTGAGCGATGTCGGGCGACTGCGCGCCGATGGAGACGGAGACGCCGCACTGGGTGCCGTCGAAGCTCACATCGGAGGAGTCGTAGCCGATCTCCACGATCTTCTCGCGCACCAGCGCGGGGATCTCGACGTAGCCGTTCGTCGTCACCTCGCCGGCGACGTGGACCAGCCCGGTGGTGACCAGCGTCTCGACGGCGACGCGGCTGTGCGGGTCGACCGCGAGCAGCGCGTCGAGGATGCTGTCGGAGATCTGGTCGCAGATCTTGTCGGGGTGACCTTCGGTGACCGACTCCGACGTGAAGAGGCGCAGATCTGCCATTGTTCTCCTTGATCGCGGCATGGCGGCACGTCCAGGGATGCCGTGGCCCTGGTCGACGACTAGACGACGACGTCCAAGATACGGTCGGCCACCGACAGCTTGCTCCCCGAGGCCTCCATCACTATATCGCCGCCCCTGCGGAGGACCACGACCTCGTTGCTCTCCGTTGCGAAGCCCTGCTCCCAGCCGACCTGGTTGAGGACGAGGAAGTCGCTGCCCTTGGCGGCCAGCTTGGTGCGGCCCAGCTCGATGAGCGTCGAGGGGTCCGCCTCGGTCTCGGCGGCGAAGCCGACGACGACCTGGCCCTCGCGCTTGGCGGCCGAGAGGCCGGCGAGGATGTCCGGGTTGGCGACCAGTTCGAGCGTGAGGGTCTGGCCCGCCTCGGACTTCTTGATCTTGGAGTCGCGCATGACGGCGGGCCGGTAGTCGGCGACGGCGGCCGTCATCACGACCACATCGGCCGAGCGCGCGGCCTCGGTGACGGCCTCCTGCAGCTCCAGCGCGGTCTGCACCTCGATGAGCTCGACGCCCTCGGGCGGCTCGACCTCCAGGTGCGCGGCGATCAGGACGACCTCGGCGCCGCGGGCCTGCGCCGCCGCAGCGACGGCGACGCCCTGCCGGCCGCTCGACCGGTTGCCGAGGAATCGCACCGGGTCCAGCGGCTCCCGGGTGCCGCCGGCGGTGACGACGACGCGCTTGCCCGCGAGGTCGACGCCCCCACGCGGCCGGCGCGAGGCCTCGTTGGCGCGGCGGCGCTCGGAGAGCACCACGACATCGGCGACGGGCTCCGGCACGGCGGACACCGCCAGGCGCGGCGAGATGCCGGCGGCGCGCAGCGCGGCGCGCACGATCACCTCCGGCTCCTCCATGCGGCCCGGGCCGGAGTCGGCGCCGGTGAGCTGTCCAGAGGCCGGGCCGACGACGGTGACGCCGCGGCTGCGCAGCGTGGCCACGTTGGCGACCGTCGCGGGGTTGCGCCACATCTCGGTGTGCATCGCCGGGGCGACCACGAGCGGAGCGGTCGAGGCCAGGACGGTGTTGCCGAGCAGGTCGTCCGCGATGCCGGCGGCGAGTTTCGCCAGGGTGTTCGCGGTCGCCGGGGCGATGACGATGAGGTCGGCGGACTGGCCGATGGCCACGTGCCGCACCTCGGCGACACCCTCGTAGAGGTCGGTCGCGACGGGGTTGCGGCTGATCGCCTCGAGCGTCGGACGGCCGACGAACCGCAGCGCGGCCTCCGTCGCCACGACGTGCACCGAGTGCCCTTCCAGCACCAGTGCGCGGATGACCCCGACAGCCTTGTACGCGGCGATGCCGCCGGTCACTCCGACGACGACGGTCAATCGTGGGCTCACGGCGGCATCTCCTCCAGCCAGCGGGACACGGTCCCGGCTGTGGTCGTTCTCTTGCGCTCGGTCTGCGGCTCTCTGTCTGCCGGAAGGGCCCGGAGGTTACTCCGCGGCCAGCGGCTTGATGACGAGCTTGTCCTCGTTGATCTCGTGCAGTGCGACCGAGAGGGGCTTGTCGTCGACCGAGGAGTCGACCAGCGGGCCGACGTTGTCGAACAGGCTGCCCTCGTGCAGGTCGGCGTAGTAGTCGTTGATCTGGCGTGCACGCTTGGAGGCGAAGATGACCAGCGCGTACTTGGACTCGACCCGGGCGAGGAGTTCGTCGATGGGCGGGTCGATGATGCCTTTGTTGGTGGTTGCCATTGCGGTAACCCTCTCTGTTGTGCTTCCGGGGCTCGCGGTGTCGAGACGCGGAGAAACTGCGGTAAAGCGCCGGGCGTGACGCGACGATCGTGATCCTACGGGCGCGACGGCGCCGCACGGACCTTCATCAAGTCTACGACCTCCCGGGCGGCGTCAGCGACCGTGTGGTTGACCACACGGTAGTCGAACTCGTCCTGAGCGGCCAGTTCCACCTTGGCGGTCTCCAGCCGGCGCTGCTGCTCGGCGGCCTCCTCGGTGCCGCGGCCGATCAGGCGCCTGACCAGCTCGTCCCAGGTCGGCGGAAGCAGGAAGATCAGCCGCGCCTCCGGCATGGACTCGCGGACCTGGCGGGCGCCCTGGAGGTCGATCTCCAGCAGTACGCTCTTGCCCTGCTCCAGCGCCGCCTCGATCGGTCCGCGCGGCGTGCCGTAACGGTACGCGTTGTGCACGGTGGCGTGCTCCAGGAGCTCGCCGGCCTCGATCATCCGGTCGAACTCGGCGTCGTCGACGAAGTAGTAGTTGACGCCGTCGACCTCGCCGGGGCGCGGTGCGCGCGTGGTGGCGGAGACCGAGAGCAGCACATCCGGGTAGTTCTCGCGGATGTAGGTGGAGACCGTGCCTTTGCCGACCGCGGTCGGGCCGGCCAGCACGACGAGCTGATTGCGGCGGCGACCCGCGCGGTTCTCGCGCTCGATCAGGTACTCGCGGAGCTTCAGGCGCTGGTGCCTGCCGAGGCCGCCGAGCCGTTTGGCCGGCGAGATGGCGAGCCGCTGCAAGGCTTCCTGCATCTTCGTGGTCCCGATCGCGGGAACGCTCAGCAGGAACTCGGTGACCCGCAGCCGGCCCTCCACACCGTCGGGCGCGGCGGTCGCGCGGTCGAGGACGACCAGGGGCGAGACCTCCCGAGAGGCGATGGCGCTCTTGACGGCGGCACGCGCGCGGCGGGCCGCGACGGCGGCCGCCGACGCGGCGGTCCGGTCGACCTCCGGCGGGGCGGGGCGGCGGGAGGCGGTGGTCGGCTCAGCCATGGCTGGCACGCACCTCCTCGGCGCGGCGGCCGATGGCCTCGGCGAGGCCGTCCGGCCCTGCGGCCAGCAGCCCGCGGGACTCGCTCACGATCACCCCGGGCGCGAAGGCTCCGAACAGGCGGTCGACGTCCTCGACGCGGGCGCCCTGGTGGCCGAACCCGGGCGCGAGCACGGGGACGGCCGGGGCGGCGGTCGCGGTGTCGATCCCGTACTCCCCCAGCGCGACGGTGGCGCCGAGCACCAGACCGACTGTGCCGAAGGGATGCGGAGGCTGCTCCTGGTTGAACGCGTGCACGTCTTCGATGATCGCACGGGCGACCGTCATCCCGGCACGGGGGCCGTCGGCGACGACCGCCTGCTGGATGGCCGCGGCCTCCGGGTTGGAGGTCGCCGCGAGCACGAACAGGCCCTTGCCTGCCGACTCGGCGAGGCGCATCGGCTCCGCGATCGAGCCGACGCCCTGGAAGGCGGCGATCGTCATGGCGTCGGCCTCCAGCGGCGAGCCCGGGGTCAGCCACGCCTCGGCGTAGGCCGCGACGCTCGTGCCGATGTCGCCGCGCTTCGCGTCGGCGATCACCAGCAGCCCGGCGTCGCGCGCCGCGCGGACGACGTCCTCCAGCGCCGCGTACCCCGCGGATCCGTAGCGCTCGAAGAAGGCCACCTGCGGTTTCACGATCCCGGCGCGTCCCGCCGCGGCCTCCACCACGCGCAGGCCGAACGCACGCACGCCGGCGGCAGAGGCCTCCAGGCCCCAGTCCGCCAGCAGGTGCGCGTGCGGGTCGATGCCGACGCACAGGCGCCCCTGCGCACCGAACGCCGCGGCCAGCCGGTCGCCGAACGACGCCGACGCCGAGGAGGTCGAACTGAGCTCCGTCACGCCCGTGCGGCCCTCTGCAGTGCGTACTCCTGCAGCGACGTCACCTCGAAGCCCTCGCGCACCGCGTCGAGCGACGCGACGGCGGCGCTCAGCTCGGCGATCGTGGTGAACAGCGGCTTGTCGCCGGCCACCGCGGCGGCGCGGATCTCGTACCCGTCGGCGCGGGCGGACCGGCCGCTCGGGGTGTTGATGACGACATCCACCTCGTTGCGCGTGATGAGCCCGACGACCGAGTCCTCCTCCGGCGCCTCGCTGAACTTGCGCACGATGCGCGCGGCGATGCCGTTGCGGTTCAGCACCTCGGCGGTGCCCTCGGTGGCGACGATGTCGTAGCCGAGCTGCTTCAGGCGCAGCACCGGGAGCACGATCGCGCGCTTGTCGCGGTCGGACACCGAGACGAACACGGTGCCCTCCAGCGGCATGCCGCCGTAGGCCGCGGCCTGGCTCTTCGCGAACGCGGTCGGGAAGTCGCGGTCGATGCCCATGACCTCGCCGGTCGAGCGCATCTCCGGGCCGAGCACCGAGTCGACGATCTTGCCCTCGCGGGTGCGGAACCGCTTGAACGGCAGCACGGCCTCTTTGACGGCGACCGGCGAGTCCATCGGGATGACCGAACCGTCGGCCTCCGGCAGCAGGCCCTCCTCGATCAGGCCGGTGACGGTGTCGCCGACCATGATCCGGGAGGCGGCCTTGGCGAGCGGGATGCCGAGCGCCTTGGAGACGAACGGGACGGTGCGCGACGCCCGCGGGTTGGCCTCCAGCACGTAGAGCACTCCGGCGCCGATCGCGAACTGCACGTTCAGCAGTCCGCGGACGCCGATGCCCTCGGCGATCTTCAGCGTCGCCTCGCGCACCCGGTCGATCTCGCGGCGACCCAGCGTGATCGGCGGCAGGGTGCAGCTCGAGTCGCCGGAGTGGATGCCGGCTTCCTCGATGTGCTCCATGACGCCGCCGATGTAGAGCCGCTCGCCGTCGTACAGGGCGTCCACGTCGATCTCGATCGCGTCGTCCAGGAACCGGTCGACCAGCAGCGGGTGCGACGGGCCGACGATGCCCTGGCCCGCGACGCGCTCGAAGTAGTCCGCGAGGGAGGCGGTGTCGTAGACGATCTCCATGCCGCGACCGCCGAGCACGAAGCTGGGGCGGACCAGGACCGGGTAGCCGATCTGCTCCGCGGCGTGCGCGGCGCTCGGGAAGTCGATCGCCGTGGCGTTCTTCGGGGCCAGCAGCCCCGCGCTCTCGAGGATCCCGGCGAACAGGCCGCGCTCCTCCGCCAGGTCGATGGCCTCCGGCGTGGTGCCGAGGATCGGGACGCCGGCCGCCTCCAGGCCCTTCGCGAGGCCGAGGGCGGTCTGGCCGCCGAGCTGCACGACGACGCCGACCAGCTCGCCGGACTGCGACTCGGCGTGGATGACCTCCAGCACGTCCTCGAGCGTCAGCGGCTCGAAGTACAGGCGGTCGGAGGTGTCGTAGTCGGTCGAGACCGTCTCCGGGTTGCAGTTGATCATGATCGTCTCGAACCCGGCGTCGTGCAGCGCGAACGACGCGTGCACGCAGGAGTAGTCGAACTCGACGCCCTGGCCGATGCGGTTCGGGCCGGAGCCGAGGATGACGACCTTGCGGCTGTCGTTCGCCACGACCTCCGTCTCCTCGTCGTAGCTCGAGTAGTGGTACGGCGTGAGCGCGGGGAACTCGCCTGCACAGGTGTCGACCGTCTTGTAGACCGGGCGCACGCCGAGGATGTGCCGCACCTCGCGGACGTCGGCCTCGCCGAAGCCGCGCAGCTCGCCGATCTGGGCGTCGGAGAAGCCGTGGTCCTTGGCGTAGCGGAGCGTGTCGGTGTCGAGGGTCTCGGCGTCGCGGAGCTGCTCGGCGACCTCGTTGATGAGGACGATCTGGTCGATGAACCAGGGGTCGATCTTGGTGGCCTCGAAGACCTGCTCGGGCGTCGCTCCGAGGCGGAGCGCCTGCTGCACGTCGACGATCCGGCCGTCGGTCGGGGTCGCGATCGACTCCAGCAGCTCCTCCACGGTGCGGGACTCGTGGCCCCAGTGGAAGGACGAGCCGCGCTTCTCCAGCGAGCGGAGCGCCTTCTGCAGCGCGCTCGTGAAGCTGCGGCCGATCGCCATCGCCTCGCCCACCGACTTCATGGTGGTGGTCAGGGTCGGGTCGGCGGCCGGGAACTTCTCGAATGCGAACCGCGGCACCTTCACCACGACGTAGTCGAGCGTGGGCTCGAAGCTCGCCGGGGTCACCTGCGTGATGTCGTTGGGGATCTCGTCCAGCCGGTAGCCGATGGCGAGCTTCGCGGCGATCTTGGCGATCGGGAAGCCGGTGGCCTTCGACGCCAGCGCCGACGAGCGCGAGACGCGCGGGTTCATCTCGATGACGATGATCCGGCCGTTCTCCGGGTTCACAGCGAACTGGATGTTGCAGCCGCCGGTGTCGACGCCCACCGCGCGGATGATGTCGATGCCGATGTCGCGCAGCTTCTGGTACTCGCGGTCGGTCAGCGTCAGCGCGGGCGCGACCGTGATCGAGTCGCCGGTGTGCACGCCGACCGGGTCGACGTTCTCGATCGAGCAGACGACCACCGTGTTGTCGGAGGTGTCGCGCATCAGCTCGAGCTCGTACTCCTTCCAGCCGAGGATGGACTCCTCCAGCAGCACCTCGCTGGTCGGGCTCTGGTGGATGCCGTCGCCGGCGATGCGGCGCAGGTCCTCCGGTGTGTAGGCGAAGCCCGAGCCGAGGCCGCCCATCGTGAACGACGGACGGACGACGAGCGGGTAGCCGAGGTCCTCGGCGAACTCCAGTGCCTCCTCGACGGTGTGGGCGATGTGCGACCGCGCCACCTCCGCGCCGGCCTCGACCACGAGGTCCTTGAAGATCTGGCGGTCCTCGCCCTTCCGGATGGCCTCGAACTTGGCGCCGATCAGCTCGACGCCGTACTTCTCCAGGATGCCGTGCTCGTGGAGCTGCATGGCCGCGTTGAGCGCGGTCTGGCCGCCGAGGGTCGGCAGGATCGCGTCCGGCTTCTCCTTGGCGATGATGGTCTCGATGACCTCCCAGGTGATCGGCTCGACGTAGGTGGCGTCGGCGAAGTCCGGGTCGGTCATGATGGTGGCCGGGTTGGAGTTCACCAGGATGACGCGGACGCCCTCCTGCTTGAGCACGCGGCAGGCCTGGGTGCCGGAGTAATCGAATTCGCAGGCCTGGCCGATGACGATCGGGCCGGACCCGATGACCAGGACGGAGTGGATGTCGTCGCGCTTGGGCATCAGTCGGTGCCTTCCTGGTTCTGGTCGTTCTGAGAACCGGCCTCGCGCTTGTGAATCATCTCAAGGAACCGGTCGAAGAGGTAGTTGGCGTCGTGCGGGCCTGCCGCCGCCTCCGGGTGGTACTGCACGCTGAAGGCGTCGATGTCGAGGCAGTTCAGGCCCTCCACGACGTTGTCGTTGAGGCTGAAGTGGCTGACCTCCACCTGGCCGAAGCCGGCCGGCGAGTCGAAGGTGGCGTCGATCGGCGCCTTGACCGCGAAGCCGTGGTTCTGAGCGGTGATCTCCACGCGGCCCGTGCGCTTGTCGAGCACCGGCTGGTTGATCCCGCGGTGGCCGAACGGCAGCTTGTACGTGGTGAGGCCGAGCGCACGGCCCAGGAGCTGGTTGCCGAAGCAGATGCCGAAGTACGGCAGCCCGGCGCGCAGCGTCTCCTGCAGGAGCTCGACGTGCTTGTCGGAGGCCCTCGGGTCTCCCGGGCCGTTCGAGAAGAACAGCGCGGACGGGTTGAGGCTGAGGACGTGCTCCGCGGTGACCTGCTGCGGGAGGACGTGGACGTCGAGCCCGCGCGCCGCGAGGTTCTCGAGCGTGGACTTCTTGACGCCCAGGTCGAGGACCGCGACCGACCCGACGCGCTCGCCGACCGCCGGCACCGTGTAGGGCTCGACGGTGGAGACCTCGGCCGAGAGGTTGCGGCCCGACATCTTCGCGCCGGACAGCACGAGTTCGAGCTGCTCGGAGTCGCTCAGCCCGAAGTCCTCGCCGGAGAAGATCCCGGCGCGCATGGCGCCCGCCGAGCGGATGTGCCGGGTGACGGCGCGGGTGTCGATCCCGCTGATGCCCACGACGCGCTGCTCGACGAGGTCGTCGTCGAGGCTGCGCTGGGCGCGGAAGTTCGAGACGACCCGGCTGGGGTCGCGGACGACGAAGCCGTCCACCCAGATCCGGCGGGACTCCATGTCCTCGTCGTTCATGCCGGTGTTGCCGATGTGCGGCGCCGTCATGAGGACGATCTGGCCCGCGTAGGACGGGTCGGTCAGGGTCTCCTGGTAGCCGGTCATGCCGGTGGCGAAGACCGCCTCGCCGAGCGTCCGCCCGCGGGCGCCGTAGGCCCGGCCCACGTAGCGCTTCCCGTCTTCGAGGACGAGCACGGCAGGTTCTGCTGCGGTCACGTCACACCTCGCTTTCATCAGTACTGAGGGGCGTCGAACCGCCCGGGAGGATGTCTTCGACGGCCGCGGTCAGCAGACCGCGCCCGGCCGGGTCCACGACCCGGAAGAAGCTGTCGGCGGCCGCGCCGCCGCTGGTGTTCCAGCCGAGCCGGAGCAGGCCATCCCGCTCCACGACCCGGTCGATCGTGACCGTGGCCGCGCCGACGCCGGTGAGGGCCGCCGCAGGGATGAACACCGGCTGCTCCCCGGTGACCCGGAGCAGCACGCCGTCGGCGGAGACCTCCACCGTGCCGCGGCCGCGGTAGGACAACCCCGGCAGCGCCAGGCGCTCCAGCGACTCGCCGGCCTTGGTGGTGGCGACGTAGAGCACCTCGGAGAACGCGGTCACCGCCGCTGCGGTCTCGGGCGCCGGGTAGCCGCCGCCCGCCGGGGCGTCGCGTCGCACGCGGCGGCGCCAGCCCACGAGGGCGAGCGCCAGCACGACGATGACGACGAGGAGGATGCCGATGGTCGGCAGGAGCTTATCCACGGGCCGCCTCCAGGTCCTCGACCACCGTGCCGTCGAGCACGGTCGCGTAGCCGCGGTGGAAGGTCGCCACCACGCGGCCCGGCAGCGTCATCGACAGGTAGGGCGAGTTGACGCCCTTCCCCGCGAGGTCGCCGGTCGAGAACTCCCGCGAGGCGGCCGGGTCGTAGAGGAACAGCTCGGCCGGCGCGCCGGTCTCCAGCGGGAGACCGTGGCCGTCCAGCCGGCCGATCCGGGCCGGCGCGGCCGCGAGCACGCGGGCGATGTCGGTCCAGCCGAGGAGGCCGTTGTCGACCACCGAGGCCTGCACGACCGAGAGCGCGGACTCGAGGCCGACCATGCCGAAGGCCGCGGCGTCCCACTCGCAGTCCTTGGACTCCACCGGGTGCGGGGCGTGGTCGGTCGCGACGATGTCGATCGTCCCGTCCGCGAGGCCGGCGCGCAGCGCCTCCACGTCCTCCGCCCGGCGCAGCGGCGGATTCACCTTGTAGCGGGCGTCGTAGCCGGCGGCGAGCTCCTCGGTCAGCAGCAGGTGGTGCGGCGTCACCTCGGCCGTGACGTCGACGCCGCGCGCCTTCGCCCAGCGGATGACGTCGACCGAGCCGGCGGTCGAGACGTGGCAGACGTGCAGCCGGGAGCCGACGTGCTCGGCGAGGAGCACGTCCCGGGCGATGATCGACTCCTCGGCGACCGCCGGCCAGCCCGTCAGGCCCAGCTCGCCGGACAGCGCGCCTTCGTTCATCTGGGCGCCCTCGGTGAGCCGTGGCTCCTGCGCGTGCTGGGCGATCACGCCGCCGAACGCCTTGACGTACTCCAGCGCGCGGCGCATCAGCAGCGGGTCGGAGACGCACTTGCCGTCGTCGGAGAAGACCCGCACCTTCGCGCGCGAGTCGGCCATCGCGCCGAGCTCGGCGAGCCGCTCCCCCGCCAGGCCGACGGTCACGGCGCCGATCGGCTGAACGGTCGCGTAGCCCGCGGCCTCGCCCAGCCGGAGCACCTGCTCCACGACGCCGGCGGTGTCGGCGACCGGGGAGGTGTTCGCCATCGGGAAGACCGCCGTGAAGCCTCCTGCCGCGGCCGCGCGCGTTCCGGTGAGGACGGTCTCGCTCTGCTCGTAACCGGGCTCGCGCAGGTGGGTGTGGAGGTCGACCAGGCCGGGAAGGGCGATCAGGCCGTCCGCGTCGATCACGGTCGCTCCGGCGCTGCTCGCGTCATTGCCCGTGCCGGCGATCCGCCCATCGGCGAGCAGGAGATCGGTACGCGTGCCGTCGGCCAGAGTCGCGCCGCGGATCAGGAACCTCTGCGTCGGGCTCTCACTCATCGCACACCACCATCGTTCGTCGTCTGCCCATCGTTCGTGTGGGAACTGTTGTCGCCTCCGGAGAGCAGCAGGTACAGTGCGGCCATTCGCACGGACACTCCGTTGGCGACCTGCTCCCGCACCGTCGACCGCGGCGAGTCGGCGGCGGCCGCCGAGATCTCCAGCCCGCGGTTCATCGGTCCCGGGTGCATCACAATGCTATCGGCCTCGAGCCGGCCCAGCCGTTCGTCGTCCAGCCCCCAGCGCCGCGCGTACTCGCGCTCGGACGGGAAGTAGGCCGCGTGCATCCGCTCGCCCTGGATGCGGAGCATCATCACCACGTCCGGGCCGGCGTCGATCGCCGCGTCCAGGTCGTACCCGATCGCGGCCGGCCAGCCCGACACGTCGACCGGCAGCAGGGTGGGCGGCGCGACCAGCGTCACCTTCGCGCCGAGGGTCTGCAGCAGCCAGACGTTGGAGCGGGCGACCCGGGAGTGCAGGATGTCGCCGACGATCGTCACCGTCACGCCGTCGAGGTCGTGTCCGCGCGACGAGCGGCCGTGCAGACGCCTGCGCATCGTGAAGGCGTCGAGCAGGGCCTGGGTCGGGTGCTCGTGGGTGCCGTCGCCGGCGTTGAGCACGCCCGCGTCGATCCAGCCGCTGGTCGCGAGGGTCTGCGGGGCGCCGGAGGCGCTGTGCCGTACGACGACCGCGTCCGCGCCCATCGCTGCGAGCGTCTGCGCGGTGTCCTTCAGGCTTTCGCCCTTGGAGACGCTGGAGCCCTTGGCGGAGAAGTTGATGACGTCCGCCGAGAGCCGTTTCGCCGCCGCCTCGAACGAGATGCGCGTGCGGGTGGAGTCCTCGAAGAACAGGTTGACCACTGTCTTGCCACGCAGGGTCGGCAGCTTCTTGACCTCGCGGTCCTGCACGTCGGCCATGTCCTCGGCGACGTCGAGCAGCGTGATCGCGTCGTCGCGCGACAGCGTCTTGGTGCTGAGCAGGTGCCTCATGCGCGCGCTCCCTCCTCTGCGGTGCTCCCGGCCGGCTCCGCAATGGTCACGGACTCCTCGCCGTCGACCTCCGCCAGCCGGACGAAGATCCGCTCCGAGGCCGCAGACGGCAGGTTCTTGCCGACGAAGTCCGCCCGGATCGGCAGCTCGCGGTGCCCGCGGTCGACCAGGACGGCCAGTCGCACGGCCCGCGGCCTCCCCAGGTCGCTGAGCGCGTCGAGCGCCGCGCGGATGGTACGGCCCGAGAAGAGCACATCGTCCACCAGCACGACGGTGCGACCGTCGATCGAGCCCGGCAGCGAGGTCGGCTGCGGCGCCCGCGTGGGATGCCGCGACAGGTCGTCGCGGTACATCGTCACATCGAGGGCGCCGACGATGTCGTCGGGCGACGCGACCGAGTCCGGCTCGATCCGCTGGATGTTCTCGGCGATCCGGCGGGCGAGCACGACGCCGCGCGTGGGGATCCCCAGGATCACCAGGTCGTTCGTTCCCCGGTTGGACTCAAGGATCTCGTGCGAGATCCGAGTCAACGCCCGGGCGATGTCAGCCTGTTGCAGCACGGTGCGCGCTGTCATGCCGACCTCCTTCCCCGCCTCACAGGACGGCTGTTAAAGGATGCCAATTGGGTCGAGCCTAGCAGGCTCGGCGCCGGTCACCGGCCGAGGAAGCTCGCGAACTCCTTCATGTCGCTGATCGAGCCGGTGTACTGCTTGCCGTCCACCAGGACGGTAGGCGTGCCCTGGATATTGTCGAGCACCTTCTTGCCGTCGACGGTGATCGGGCCGCTCTGCGAGTGCGCCGTGTTCGCCTGCGCCCAGGCCTGATACGGCCCGCTGCGGTCGATGCACCCGGAGATGTCGGTGATGCCGTGGTCCGTCGCGAGCTTGGCGAGCTGCTTGTCGGTCAGGCCGCTGGAGTTCTCCTCCGGCTGGTCCGCGAACAGCGCCTGGTAGTAGTCGAGCGTGCGCTCCGGGTCGTGCACGGCCACGCAGACCAGCGCCGCCGAGGCACGGGTGGAATAGCCGGTGCCGTTCGACGCGCGATCCAGGAACGTCAGCGGATGCAGCCGGAGCGTGATCGAGCCGTCCTTCACCGCATTCGCGAGGGTCGCGCCGTTCGACTTCTCGAACGCACCGCAGACCGGGCACATCGGGTCGAACCAGACGTCGACCTTCTTCGGGCCGGAGCCCGCCGAGACGTAGCCGCCGTCGAAGTTCGCCGCGCCATCGGTTCCGGTCGCCGGCTTGGCCGTCGCGACAGGGACGTTCGAGTTGCCGCCGAGCAGCGAGCACGAGGCGACGCCCGCGGTCACGGCGACCGCGAGCACCGCGGCGGCGACGATCCGGCGGAGCCGGCGCGGTGAGCTCATGCGCGCTGCGGGCGGTTCTGCGCGATCTTCGCCAGCAGCCCGTTCACGAAGCCCGCCGAGTCGTCCGTGGACAGCACGGTCGCGGCCTCCACAGCCTCCGAGATCGCAACGCCGTCCGGCACCTCATCGTTGAAGAGCAGCTCCCAGACGCCGATGCGCAGGATGGCGCGGTCGACGGCGGGCATCCGCGCCAGGGTCCAGCCCTGGGCGTACGTCTCGATCTGCTCGTCGATCTCGTCCTGGTGGTCGATCACGCCGTCCACGATCTCGCGGGCGTACAGCCAGGAGGCCTCACGCGTCGGCTCACTGGCCGCGCGCTCCGCCTCCGCCGCCAGCGCCTGCGGCAGCGTGAGCTGTCGCAGGTCAGCGCTGAACAGCACGTCGAGGGCGCGCTTGCGCGCCTTGGTCCTGGCGCTCACTAGTCGTTGACGCGGCCGAGGTAGTCGCCGGTGCGGGTGTCGACCTTGACCCTGGTGCCGGTCTCCAGGAACAGCGGGACCTGGATCTGGTAGCCGGTCTCCACGGTCGCGGGCTTGGTGCCGCCGGTGGAGCGGTCGCCCTGCAGGCCCGGCTCGGTGTAGGTGATCTCCAGGACGACGGAGGCCGGGAGCTCGACGTAGAGCGGCGAGCCCTCGTGCAGCGCGACGGTCACGTTCTGGTTCTCGAGCATGAAGTTGGCGGAGTCTCCGACGATCGGTCCCGGGATGGTGATCTGGTCGTAGTCGCTGGTGTCCATGAAGACGAAGTCGGCGCCGTCCTGGTACAGATACTGGTAGTCGCGGCGGTCGACGTTAGTGATCTCGATCTTCGCGCCCGCGTTGTAGGTGCGGTCGACCGTCTTGCCGGTCGTGACGTTCTTCAGCTTCGTACGGACGAACGCTCCACCCTTGCCCGGCTTGACGTGCTGGAACTCGATGACGCTCCAGAGCTGTCCGTCGATGTTGAGGACGATGCCGTTCTTGATGTCAGCGGTCGATGCCATGCCAGAGTTCCATTCGCTTTGCGGAAGATTCGGGTGGGAGCGGCGCCCTGCACCGTCCACGACGGGCTCAGCGTACGGAGCCCCAGAAGATTCTAGACGTCAGCGGGCGTTTCGGCGAATGAACGCTAGAGCCAGCCGGTAGGACTCGAACCCGAAGCCGGCGATCACGCCGGTGGAGACGGCGGTGAGGACGCTGGTGTGCCGGAACTCCTCGCGGGCGTGCGGGTTGGACAGGTGCACCTCGATCACAGTGCCGCCGGCCTTCGTCACCAGCGAGACGGCGTCGCGCAGCGCGTACGAGTAGTGCGTCCAAGCGCCGGCGTTCAGGATAACGGGGGCGCCGGAGTCGGCTGCCTCGTGCAGCCAGCGCAGCAGCTCGCCCTCGACATCCGTCTGGCGCAGGTCGATGTCCAGCTCGGGTGCGTCCGCGACGAGCTGGGCGCGGAGGTCCTCCAGGGTGCCCGCACCGTACACGTCGGGCTCGCGGGTGCCGAGCCTGCCGAGGTTGGGACCGTTCAGGACGAGGACGGAAGTCATGCCGCTCACCCTACCGGCGCCTCGCCGTCGGCGAGCGGACGGACGCGCACGGCCGACCAGACGTCGTCCACGGCCACGTTGCCGATCGGTCGCCAGCCGAACGCGCCGGCCTCCCGGATGATGGTGTCGCGGTTGAGATCGGCTCTGCCGCCCTTCGGGTACAGGAACCAGACCGCGCGGGCGCCGGTGAGGGCGGGCAGCGCGGTCTCGAACTGCGCCAGGAGCTCGTCGCGACTGCGCACGATCGTCACGGAGACGGCAGCCGCTTCCGGTGCCACCTCGGTCACGCCGTCCGGCAGCGCGCCGATCGCGGCGCGCTCCTCGGGTCCGGCGCCGACGAGGCTCAGGGCGTCGCCCTCCGAGACGAGCAGCTTCTGGGCGACCGTCTTGGCCATCAGGACCCGATCTCCTGGTACGCGGCGAACAGCAGACTCTGGTCGGGCCCCGCGAGCACGGTCGGCCGGCCGATGTCGTCCAGCACGATGAAGCGCAGCAGGCTGCCGCGCGCCTTCTTGTCGCGCTGCATGGTCGCCAGCAGGGTCTGCCAGCGTCCGGCCGGGTAGCTGGTCGGGAGGGTCAGCGACTCCAGGATGCGGCGGTGCCGGTCCACGGCCTCGTCGCTCAAGCGACCGCTCAGCCGGCCGAGTTCGGCGGCGTAGACCATCCCGACGGAGACCGCCGCGCCGTGCCGCCACTGGTAGCGCTCGGCGTGCTCGATCGCGTGGCCCAGGGTGTGACCGTAGTTGAGGATCTCGCGGAGGCCCTGCTCGGTGAAGTCCTCGCCGACCACGCGCGCCTTGATCCCCACCGACAGCTCCACCAAGCGGCGGAACTCGGGCGACTCCGGGTCGGTGGCGACGTCGACGTCGCGCTCGATGATGTCCAGGATCTCCGGCTCGGCGATGAAGCCGTACTTGACGACTTCGGCGAAGCCCGCGAGCAGCTCGTTGCGGCCGAGCGAGGTCAGCGTGTCGAGATCGCAGACCACCGCCGCCGGCGCGTAGAAGGCGCCGACGAGGTTCTTGCCCTCCGCGGTGTTGATGCCGGTCTTGCCGCCGACCGCGGCGTCCACCATCCCGAGCACGGTGGTCGGGACCTGCACCAGCCGGACACCGCGCAGCCAGGTCGCGGCGACGAAGCCGGCCAGGTCGGTGACGGCGCCGCCGCCGAAGCCGATGACGGCGTCCGAGCGGGTGAAGTCGGCCTGGCCCATGATGCCCCACAGGAACGAGGCGACCTCGACACGTTTGGCGGCCTCCGCGTCCGGGACCTCGGCGAGCAGCACCTCGTACTGCCCGAGCAGCGACTCGCGCAGTTCGGCCGCCGCGGCGCCGAGCGTCGGCGGGTGCACGACGAGCAGCTTGCTGACCCCGGTGCCGAGGTGCGCGGCGAGGTCGAACCGGAGGCCGCGCCCGATGACGACCGGATACTGGTTCTCTCCGGCGACGAGGATCTCGGTGGGCTGGTCGGTCATGACTCTCCTTGTTGGGTGCTCTGGCCGCGTTCGCTGCGTCGGCCTTCTTCGACCCAGCGCGCGATCTCCTCCACGATGGTCTCGATCGGCCGGGTCGACGTGTCCGCGGTGTAATCCGCGAGCGATTGGTAGAGCGGGGTGCGCGCCGCCACGAGCCGCTTCCACGACTCCAGGTCGGTGACCAGCGGGCGCTTGCGGTTGGTGATGCGGGCGGCGATCGCCTCCGGCCGCACGGTCAGCAGGACGACCCGCGTCGCGGCCAGGTCGGCCTGCGTGTCCGGGTCGAGCACCGCTCCCCGCCCAGCGAGACGATGCCCGGGCGGGCGACGGCCTCCGCGACCGCCGCGCGTTCGAGCGCGCGGAAATACGGCTCGCCGTGCTCGGCGAAGATCTCCGCGATGGCGCCGTGCCCGGCCACCACGACCGCGTCGGTGTCCACGAACGGCAGGCCGAGACGTTTGGCCAGGCGCTTGCCCAGCCGCGTCTTGCCCGCCGCCGGCGGACCGATGAGGACGATCGTCACGGGACTCAGGCGTAGGGCGCGCTGACGCGCTCGGTCGCCAGGTTCTGCGGGATGGCGTCGAGGTAGCCGCGGAGGTTGCGCGCCGTCTCGGTCACCGAGTCGCCGCCGAACTTCTCCAGCATCGCGTTCGCGAGCACGAGCGCCACCATCGCCTCCGCGACCACGCCGGCCGCGGGGACCGCACAGACGTCGGAGCGCTGGTGGTGAGCGGGAGCGGCCTCGCTCGTGGCGATGTCGATGGTGCGTAGCGCGTGCGGGACGGTGGCGATCGGCTTCATGCCGGCGCGCACACGCAGCACGCTGCCCGTGCTCATGCCGCCCTCCGTGCCGCCGGCCTTGTCGCTGGTGCGCTGGATGGCGCCCTCCTCGGCCACGAGCTCGTCGTGCGCCTGCGACCCGCGGCGGGTGGTCGTCAGGAAGCCGTCGCCGACCTCCACGCCCTTGATCGCCTGGATGCCCATGAGTGCGGCTGCGAGCTGCGCGTCGAGGCGGCGGTCCCAGTGCACATGCGAGCCGAGCCCCGGCGGGAGGCCGTAGGCGAGCACCTCCACGACGCCGCCGAGGGTGTCACCCTCCTTGTGGGCGTCGTCCACCTCGGCGACCATCCGCTCGGAGGTGGCCGGGTGGAAGCAGCGCAGCGGGTCGGCGTCGAGGGTCGCGACGTCGGCGGGCGTGGGGAGCGGGGCGCCCTCCGGCACGCGCACCGGGCCGATGGACAGCGTGTGGCTGACCAGCGTGACGCCGAGCTCGGCGAGGAACGAGCGGGCGACGGCGCCGAGCGCGACGCGGGCCGCGGTCTCCCGGGCGCTCGCACGCTCCAGGATCGGGCGGGCCTCGTCGAAGCCGTACTTCTGCATGCCGACGAGGTCGGCGTGCCCGGGACGCGGACGCGTCAGGGCGGCGCCGCGGCCGGTGGCGAGCTTCTCCGGGTCGACCGGCTCGGGGCTCATCACGTCGACCCACTTGGGCCACTCGGTGTTGCCGATGCGCAGCGCGATCGGGCTGCCGAGGCTCAGGCCGTGGCGGACGCCGCCGGAGACCTCCAGCGCGTCCTGCTCGAACTTCATCCGCGCACCCCGGCCGTAGCCCAGCTTGCGGCGGGCGAGATCGGCGCGGACGGAGTCCAGCGCGATGGGCACGCCCGCAGGGAGCCCCTCCAGGACGGCGATGAGTTCGGGGCCGTGGGATTCCCCGGCCGTGAGCCAACGAAGCATGCTTCGATTCTGGCACAGCGGCAGGGGGCGGCCTTGCGCCGTTACGGCCGGAGGCGGCCTCCGCTCACTCGGCTTCGCCCTCCACGGAGCCGTCGCCCACCGGCGCGCCCTCCGCGTCGATGCCGACCGCGGCGAGCATGGCCTGCAGCACACCCTCCTCGTCCGGCAGCGGCTGCAACACGTCGCCGGAGACGAAGATGCGCACCTGCAGGAGCGCCTGCTGCGCGAGCATCGCGAGCCCGGAGACGACGCGGCCGCCGACTGCCTGCCAGGACGTCGCGAGCACGCTCGGCCACGGGTCGTATGCGACGTCGAGCAGCACGGCCCTGCGTCGCGTCGAGTCGGTGTAGATCGCCTCGGTGGACGCGCCGCCGGGCAGCGTGCTGATGACGAGTTGCGGCACGTCCAGCGAACGATCGGCCTGCGCGAACGACCGGATCCGGATCATCAGCCCGAGCTGGTGCGCCAGCGGTTCCAGCCAGACACTCTTCTGCAGGTCGCGCACGTGCACGTCCACGCGCTCCGCGCCGAGCTCGGCCGCGGCGACCAGCGCGGAAGCGGCGGTCGCTCCCCGCCCAGGATGTGGACGTAGCGCGCCTCCTCCAGTCCGGCCGCGGACAGCGCGCGGACGATGCCCGCGACGTCGGTGTTGAAGCCGACGAGGTCGTCGCCGTCGAGGAGGACCGTGTTGGCCACGCCGGTCTGCTCCGCGACCCGGTCGGTCTCGGTGAGCAGCGGGATGACGGACTGCTTGAGCGGCATCGTCAGTGACAGGCCGCGCCACTCCTCGCCCAGGCCGTCGAGGAAGGCGGACAACCCGGCCTCGCTGACGTCGAGCTGGTCGTACGACCAGTCCAGGCCGAGCGCGGCGTAGGCGGCGCGGTGCAGAGCGGGCGACTTGGAGTGGCCGATCGGTGAGCCGAGGACGGCCAGACGTCGCGAGGCGGCGGTGGCCGGGATGACGTCGACGACGACCCCGTCGACGTCCTCGACCTCGATCACGCCGCCCTCGTCCACGGTCTCGATGATCTCCTCGACCTCCACGACCTCGATGACCTCGACGACCACCTCGTCCGCGGCTTCGTGCTCGGGCTCCGGCTCGTCCGCGGCGTCGTCGGAAGCCTCGTCCGCGTCCGCGGCGTCGCCCTCGACCGCAGCCTCGACCTCAGTCTCGGCGTCGTCCTCCAGCGGCTCCTCCTCATCGGCGGCCGCCTCGGCCTCCGCGATCGCCGCCTCCTCGGCCTCGGCCGCGCGCTCGGCCTCCACCAGCTCGGCGATCAGCTCCTCCGCCGACGCCTCCGACACACCGTTCTCGACGGCCGGATCGACCGCGTCCTTCGGCTTCCGCGGTTTCGCCGCCCGGGACTTCGCGGCGGGCCGGGGCTTCGGTGCGTCATTCATAGCCGGGGTTGTCCTTCATCCACTGCTGCCATTTCGCGACAGCAGCCTCGTGCTCCGCCTGCGTGGTCGAGAAGATCGTCTCGCCGGTCTTCAGGTTCCAGGTCACGAAGTACATCCAGGTCCCGTCCGCCGGGTGCGTCACCGCGTTGAGCGCGAGGTCGCCCGGGTTGGAGATCGGCCCGACCGGGAGGCCGGGGTGCGCGTACGTGTTGTACGGGTTGGATGCGTCGGCGCGCTCGGCGTCGGTGGTCGTGACCCGGTCGGTGTGCCCCGTTCCGTAGGCGACGGTCGCGTCGGACTGGAGGTCCCAGCCCTGCGCGAGCCGGTTGAGGAACACGCGCGCGACCTTCGGGTAGTCGTCCTTCAGCCCGGCCTCGCGCTGCACGATCGAGGCGAGGATCACGTCGTTCCAGCGGTCGGCGACCGGCACGCCCGCCTGATCGAGTGCCTGGAAGGACCGGTCAACCATCGTCTTGATGGCGTCGTGCGCGGTGACACCGGGGGCGAACGTGTAGGTCGCCGGGAACAGGAAGCCCTCCAGCGTCTTCGCCTGGGCGGGCAGTCCGAAGTCGGCCGGGTTGGCGGCGGCCTGCTGCAGCTGGGCGAGCGGGATCTTCGTGGCGGTCGCCACGGTCTGCAGCGCGTCCTTCTCCGCAGTGCCCTCGGGGATCACCGCGGTGTTCTGCAACCGGGAGGACGGGTTCTGCAGCGCCGCAAGGGCCGCCTTCGCACTCATCTGCTTCGCCAGCTTGAAGACGCCCGGCTGCCAGACGATCTGCGGCTGCTGGTGCAGCACGAGCGTGTAGAACGCGTCGTAGCTCTTCGTCACGCCCGCCTTCTTCAGGTTCGTCGCGATCGAGCTGCCGTCGTCGCCCGCCTTGATCGTGAACGTCACGGAGCCGGTGCCGTTACCGGTGTAGTCGTTGTTCTGCGGCATGACCTTCGCGACGAGCGCCGCGACCTGCGGCTGGAACGCCATGAAGCCGCCCGCCCCGAGCCCGCCGAGTACCAGCACGACGACGAGGATGATGACGAGCCGCTTCAGCCAGTGCCGCTTGCGCTTGGGCGCCGGCTCGTGCGAGAGGTAGTTCTGCTGACGCCAGGCGAGCGGCGACTCGCCGCGCCCGCCGCCGGACGTGTCCTCGCCGTGGCCGGCCAGCGACGCGAAGATCGCGTGGGCCGAGTCGTCGAACCGCCCGTGATCGTGGGCCGCGGCGCCGTGGGCCGCCTCGTGGCGCGCGGACGCTCCGACGGGCTCGCGCTCGGCGCGCGCCGCGTCGACCGGCACGGGTCCGGTCACAACGGATTCGAAGTCCAGCCCGTCCAGCGTCTCGCGGTTCGCCGGAGTCTCGGCGGGAGGCGGCGTCCACGGACCCGGGGTCTGCGGGTTGCGCGCGTCGGCATCCCGCGCGGGCTGGTCCGTGACCCGACGCGGATCCTGCGGCGCCTGAGGGGCGGCATCCTGACGAGCCGCTTCCGGCGCCTGAGCCCGCTGAGCCTCCTCGGCCTCCCTGGCCTGGCGCGCCTCGCGCCTGGTCATCGGCTGCTGCCGGTTCACGGCCGGGAAGACGGGCGGGTCCGGCTTCTCCTGCGGGTTCTGCGACAAACTAGGGTCCAATGCTCGGTTCGACGGGGTGGCCCGGCGGACGGCCTGAAGCGCGCTCCGCGTCGAGGGCGTGCTGCAAAATTATCGTGGCGGCCACCTGATCCACCACCGGACGCGCGCTTTTCGAGTTCTTGCCCGACGCCCGGAGCGCCGAGTGCGCCGAGACGGTCGACAGACGTTCGTCCACCAACCGCACCGGCACGTGCACCTCGGCGTCGAGCGCTTCCGCGAAGGCGACGGCGTCCGCCGTCGACGCGGTGTGCGCACCCGAGAGCGCCAGAGGCAACCCGACGATAATCTCGAAAACTCCGAGTTCGGTCACAATCTCCGCGATCCTGCGACGATCCGCAGCGTCCTCGGAGCGGGCTACCGTCTCCACCGGAGTCGCCAGCATCCCGTGGAGGTCGGACCGGCTCACGCCGACCCGCACCTTCCCGACGTCGATGCCGAGCCGCACTCCGTTGCGCACGCGCTAACCGATCGCCGAGACCACCGCGGACAGCGCGGCCGGGATCGCGTCCGCGTCCGTGCCGCCGCCCTGCGCCAGGTCGGCCTTGCCGCCTCCGCCGCCGCCGAGCACGCCCGACGCCGTCTTCGCCAGAGCGCCCGCGTTCACGCCGGCGTCGCGCGCGGCCTGGTTGGTCGCCACGATCACGACGGGCTTGCCCGCCGCGCGCGCCGCGAGGGCGACGGCTGCCGGGTCCGAGCCGAGCCGCTCGCGGACGGTCGTCGCCAGCAGACGCAGATCGTCGGCCGAGTTGAGCGTGCCGGCGTCCTCGGCGACCACGGTGACCGCGCCGCGACGGGAGGCCGACTCCAGCAGTCCGGGCACCTTGTCGAGAACCGCGCGGGCCTCGAACGCCTGGATGCGCTTCTCGGCGGCCTTCAGGTTCGCCATCAGGTCGGCGATCTTCTCCGGGAGCTGCTCGCGCGGTGTCTTCAGAGCGCCGGAGAGCTGCGAGACGATCGTGCGCTCGACGGCGAGGTCCTGGAAGGCCTCCAGGCCGACCAGCGACTCCACGCGGCGGTTGGTCGAGCCGACCGACGACTCGCTGACCAGGTTGATCATCCCGATCTCCGCGCTGGTCGACACGTGCGTTCCGGCGCAGAGCTCGCGCGACCACGGCCCGCCGATGTCGACCACGCGGACGACGTCGCCGTACTTCTCGCCGAACAGCGCCATCGCGCCGAGCGCCTTGGCCTCGGCCAGCGGCAGCTCGCGCGTCGTCACCTGCAGGTTGTCGCGGATCGCGTTGTTGGAGATCTCCTCGATCTCGCTGCGGGTCTCCGGCGACAGCGCCTGGTTCCAGGAGAAGTCGAGGCGGAGGTAGCCGGCCTTGTTGAACGAGCCGGACTGGTGCGCGTTGGGGCCGAGCACCTGGCGCAGCGCCGCGTGAATGATGTGGGTGCCGGAGTGCGCCTGCTTGGCGCCGCGGCGGTACTCCGCGTCCACCAGGCTGGTCGCCGGAGCGCCGACGCCGACCTCGCCGCTGCGGACGAGCACCTTGTGGCTGATCAGACCCTTCACCGGCTTCTGCACGTCGAGCACGTCGAGCTCGTAGCCCGGGCCGACGATGGTGCCCGCGTCGGCGTCCTGACCGCCCGACTCCGCGTACAGCGCGGTCGCGCCGAGGATGACCTCCGCGACCTGGCCCTCGCGCGCAGCGTTCACCGACCGGCCGTCGACGATCAGGCCGAGCACGCTCGACTCCGTCTCGAGGTCGGTGTAGCCGGTGAAGACCGTCTCGCCCTGCGCGCGGAACGCGCTGTAGACCGACAGGTCGGCGAGGGCGGTCTTCTTCGCCTTGGCGTCCGCCTTCGCGCGGGCGCGCTGGTCGGCCATCAGGGTGTCGAACGCGGCGCGGTCGACGCTGAGGCCGGCCTCCTCCGCCATCTCCAGGGTGAGGTCGATCGGGAAGCCGTAGGTGTCGTGCAGCAGGAACGCGGTGTCGCCGGCGAGCTCATCCTTGCCCGCGCCCTTGGTGTTCGCCACGGCGGTGTCGAGGATGCTCGTGCCGGACACGAGCGTGCGGAGGAAGGTCTCCTCCTCCGCATAGGCGAGCTGCGAGGTGCGCGCGAACTCGGCCTCCACCTCGGGGTAGGCCGCCTTCATGGCGTCGCGGGAGGCCGGGAACAGCTCGGGGAACGTCGCGCTCTCGACGCCGAGCAAGCGCATCGCCCGCACCGTGCGGCGCAGCAGGCGGCGAAGCACGTAGCCGCGGCCCTCGTTGGACGGCGTGACGCCGTCCGTCATGAGCATGAGTGCGCTGCGGACGTGGTCGGCGATGACGCGGAGACGGACATCGTCCTCATGCGCCTCGTTGCCGTACGGCTTGCCCGCCAGCTCCGCTGCGCGGTCGAGCACAGGACGGACCTGGTCGATCTCGTACATGTTGTCGACGCCCTGCTTGATGAACGCGACGCGCTCCAGGCCGAGGCCGGTGTCGATGTTCTTCTTCGGCAGGTCGCCGAGGATCTCGAAGTCCTTCTTGCCGGTCCCCTCACCGCGGAGGTACTGCATGAAGACGAGGTTCCAGATCTCGACGTAGCGGTCATCGTCCGTCGCCGGGCCGCCGTCGACGCCGTACGCGGGGCCGCGGTCGAAGAAGATCTCCGAGCAGGGGCCGGCGGGGCCGGGCTGACCGGTCGACCAGTAGTTGGTGTCCTTGCCGAGACCCTGGATGCGCTCGGCCGGGAGGCCGGCCACGCGGCTCCAGATCTCGCGGGCCTCGTCGTCCTCCTCGTACACCGTGACCCAGAGGTCCTTCGGGTCGAAGCCGAGGCCGCCCTCGTCCTCGGACAGGGTGAGCAGGTCCCAGGCGAACGTGATCGCCTGCTCCTTGAAGTAGTCGCCGAACGAGAAGTTGCCGCACATCTGGAAGAACGTGCCGTGGCGAGGGGTCTTGCCGACCTCCTCGATGTCCAGGGTGCGGATGCACTTCTGGACGCTGGTCGCGCGCGGGAAGGGCGCGGGGACGACACCCGTCAGGTACGGGACGAACGGCACCATCCCGGCCACGGTGAACAACAGCGACGGGTCGTCGCTGACGAGCGAGGCGGACGGGACGACGGTGTGACCGCGCGTGGCGAAGAAGTCGAGCCAGCGGCGGTGGATTTCAGCAGTCTGCATGGTTTCCGGTCGATCGAGGGGTGGAGCGGGGAGACGAGGTCGGAAAGGGCGGGAGGTCAGTCGCCGTCGATGGCCGAGCGGAGCTCGGCTTCGCGCTGACGGTAGCCGTCCGAGACGGCCTCGCCGAAGTCGCGCGCCTTCCTGTCGAGCGTGCCGAAGAACTCGCGACCCTTGGGGGTCTCGTTGACCTTGTGGGCGACGACGAAGCCGAGAGCCACGCCGATCAGGAGCCACAGGAAACTCTTCATTGCCGGATCTTCCCTCCCTGGTTGCGCGCGTTCAGCGCGCTCGCGCAAGTCTAGTCCGCCTGGCGGCGGGATCGTCGGGAGGCCCCCGGCACCCGAAGGGCGGCACGGACGGCCGCGCTGAAGCCCGCCAGCTTGATCAGCGGACCGCCGACCGTGGCGGCGAAGAGTGCCACGAGCGCCGACACGTTGCCCGTGACGTCGGCGACGTTCTTGGTGATCGTGTCGACCCGGGCGAGCTGCTTGTTCGTCTCCTGCAGGGTGGTCGCCGTCTCCTCCAGGATCGGCGTGATGCCGTCGCTGGCCTCCTTGATGGCGTCACGGGTGGAGTCGAGCACGCGGCCGAGTTTCAGCAGCGGAACGGCGATGAATCCCACCAGGACGGCGAACACGGCCGCCGCGATCAGTCCTGCGATGTCGCCTGCGGACATGTCGGCCCCCTCCATTCCGTGACGGGCATACGACCACCAGCGTACGGGAAACCGGTCCGGGATGGACCCCGACAGACGAGAAACGGGGCCGCGGCCGAAGCCGCGACCCCGTTCTGCGGGAGTCTCGCTCGCCTTAGCGGGCGGCGTAGTACTCGACGACCAGCTGAACCTCGCAGGTGACGGGGACCTCGACGCGCTTCGGGCGGCGCACGAGGCGGGCCTGGAGCTTGTCGAGCTCGACGTCGAGGTAGGCCGGGACCTTGGGGAGGACGTCGACGTGACCGCCGGCGGCCGCGACCTGGAAGGGCTCGGTGCCCTCGGAGCGGGCCTTGACGTGGATGAGCTGACCCGGCTTCACGCGGAAGGACGGGCGGTCGACGAGCTTGCCGTCGACCATGATGTGACGGTGCACCACGAACTGGCGGGCCTGGGAGATCGTGCGGGCGAAGCCGGCGCGGAGCACCAGGGCGTCGAGACGCATCTCGAGGAGCTCGACCAGGTTCTCACCGGTCAGGCCCTGCGTGCGGCGGGCCTCCTCGAACGCGATGCGGATCTGCTTCTCGAGGATGCCGTACTGGGCGCGCAGACGCTGCTTCTCGCGCAGACGCACGGCGTAGTCGGAGTCCTGCTTGCGCTTGGTGCGGCCGTGCTCACCGGGAGCGTAGGGACGCTTCTCCATGTAGCGGGCGGCCTTCGGGGTCAGGGCGATGCCCAGGGCCCGCGACTCGCGGGTCTTGCTGCGGGAACGTGAAGACACGGTTTCCTTTCGGTTTTCTCTCTACGAATGTTGGTCGCAGGGCACACAGGGGTGCGCTGCGCAGGGTCTTTCACCTGCAAGAGAGGGATTCACGCCAGGGACGCCCGGCTACAGGGCCTGTCCCGTCGAAAGCGCGTTCCGGGCAGCCGCACCCTGAACACGCTTCTAGGCCTGACGATTCTAGCAGACCCCGGGGTCAGCGTCCGCGCACGATGCGGCGCAGCTTCGCCAGCCGTGCGGCGACATCGCGCTCGTTGCCGTGCTCGGTCGGCGCGTAGTAGGTGGTGTCGGCCAGCTCGTCGGGGAGGTACTGCTGCTGGAGCACGCCGAGAGCGTCGTCGTGCGGGTACTTGTAGCCCTTGCCGTGGCCGAGTCGCTTGGCGCCGGGATAGTGCGCGTCGCGGAGGTGCTTGGGCACGCGCCCGATCTTGCCGGCGCGCACGTCGGCGATCGCCGCGTCGAGCGCCATGTACGCCGCGTTCGACTTCGGTGCGGTGGCGAGGTGGACGACGGCCTGCGCGAGCGGGATGCGCCCCTCGGGCATCCCGATGTACTGCACCGCGTCGGCGGCGGCGATCGCGACGACGAGCGCCTGCGGGTCCGCCATCCCGATGTCCTCGGAGGCCGAGACGATGATTCTGCGGGCGATGAATCGCGGGTCCTCCCCCGCCTCGATCATCCGAGCCAGATAGTGCAGCGCCGCGTCGACGTCCGAGCCGCGGACCGATTTGATGAAGGCGCTGATGACGTCGTAGTGCTCGTCGCCGTTGCGGTCATAGCGCAGCAGGGCGCGGTCGACCGCCTGCGCCACCAGCTCCGCGGTGATGACCGGCTTCTTCTTGGACGTCGCCGGAGTCGCCGACGCGGCCGTGACGGAGGCGGCCTCCAACGCGGTCAGCGCGCGCCGGGCGTCGCCGGAAGCCAGCCGGATGAGCACGGCCCTGGCCTCGTCCTCCACCGTGTACTGACCGCCCAGCCCGCGATCGTCCGCGACGGCGCGGTCGATGACCACGCCGAGGTCCTCGTCGCTCAGCGTCTCCAGCGTGAGCAGCAGCGAGCGCGACAGCAGCGGCGAGATGACCGAGAAGGACGGGTTCTCGGTGGTGGCGGCGACCAGGATCACCCAGCCGTTCTCGACGCCGGGCAGGAGGGCGTCCTGCTGCGCCTTGGTGAACCGGTGGATCTCGTCGAGGAAGAGGACGGTCGAGACGCCGTAGAGGTCGCGGGTCGAGAGCGCCTCGTCCATCACCAGCCGCACGTCCTTCACGCCGGCGGTGACCGCGGACAGCTCCACGAAACGCCGCCCGGACGAGTGCGCGATGGCCTGCGCGAGCGTGGTCTTGCCGGTGCCGGGCGGCCCCCACAGGATCACGGACACGGAACCGCTCTGCCCGTCCTTGTCGGAGGCCAGCGCGACGAGCGGGGAACCGGGCCGCAGCAGGTGGCGCTGCCCGGCGACCTCGTCCAGCGACTTCGGCCGCATGCGCACGGCGAGAGGCGTCGCTCCCGTCCGGAGCCCAGGTTGCACATCGACCACCCGACAAGAGTAGTCGCCGCCACCGACATCGGAGTCAGGACGCGGGACGTCCGCCCCCGCGCGCGGACCGATTCCAGCGCGTTGGTTTGGGCGCTCATAGCCGCGCCGGATAGGGTTCGTGCAGCATCCATCCCGCCGCGCGGCATCCGTCGGCGACGATGGCATCCATCCCCCGCTCGACGGCGCCCCCGGAGGACAGACGTGGCACCCAGCAAGCAGAACGACCGCGAGGCGCGACAGGCGCGCGAGCGCCTCCGCGCATATCAGGCGCGGCAGACGGTGCACGAGGAGAAGGTCAAGCGCCGCAAGCGGGACAACTGGGTCGCAGGCATCGCCGTGCTCGTGATCGTCCTGCTCGCGATCGGCACGCAGCTCCTCTTCTTCGCGAGGCCCGCCGCCACCAGCGCGTCGGCCTCCCCGTCGCCCTCCCCTCGTCGTCGGCCGCCGCGGGCGTTCCGTCCCAGAGCATCGCCGAGGGCCGCACCTGGACGGGCGACCTCACGATCAACGGCATCAAGCTCGGGGTCTCGCTGGACGGCAAGGCGGCGCCCCAGGCCGTCTCCTCGACCATCGCGCTGACGCAGAAGAAGTTCTACGACGGACTCACCTGCCACCGTCTCACCAACGGCGGCTTCTACGTACTGCAGTGCGGCGACCCGAACGGCGACGGCAGCGGCGGCCCCGGCTACTCGTACGGCCCGGTCGAGAACGCGCCGAAGGACGACAAGTATCCGGCGGGGACCATCGCCATGGCGCGCCAGAGCGGCAACGCGAACAGCCAGGGCAGCCAGTTCTTCATCGTGTACAAGGACACCACCATCCCCTCCGACGCGGCCGGCGGCTACACGGTCATCGGGAAGATCACGAGCGGGCTCGACACGCTCAACTCCGAGGTCACCTCCAAGGGCGTCCAGGGCGGCAGCAGTGACGGCAAGCCCGCCGTCGCGACGAAGATCGACGGCTTCACGCTGCAGTGATCACGGCGTGTGCAATAGGCTGATTCCCAACGTGGCACCGCAAGCAAGGTGAGGCTCTTGGCTACTTCTGAACAGCACCCCTGGGGTCGCGTCGACGAGACCGGCACCGTGTACGTCCGTGAGGGCGATGACGAGCGCGCCGTCGGCGAGTACCCGGACGGCACTCCGGAGGAGGCGATCGCCTACTTCGAGCGCAAGTACACCGACCTCGCCGGCCAGGTCGGCCTTCTGGAGCAGCGCGCCCGCCGCGGCGCTCCGGCGGCCGACGTCGCCAAGTCCGTCGCGAGCCTGCGCAGCTCGGTCGAAGGTGCGAACGCCGTCGGCGACCTCGCGTCGCTGATCACCCGGCTGGACGCCCTCGGCGGCACCGTCGAGGAGCTCACCGAGCAGCAGAGCGCCGAGGCCAAGGCCGCGCTGGAGCAGGCCGTCGCCGACCGCACCGCGATCGTCGAGCAGGCCGAGGCTCTCGCCGCGCAGGATCCGGCCCGCACGCAGTGGAAGCAGACCACCGCCGAGCTCGACGCGCTCTTCGCGAGCTGGCAGGCGCACCAGCACGACGGCCCGCGCCTCCCCAAGAACGAGGCGAACGAGCTGTGGAAGCGGTTCCGCGCCGCGCGCTCGACCATCGAGCACAACCGCAAGGCCTTCTTCGCGGAGCTGGACAACCAGCACCGCGACGTCCGCGCCCGCAAGAACGCCCTCATCGAGCAGGCCGAGCGCCTCGTGCCGCTCGGCGCGGACGGGGTCCCGGAGTACCGGCGCCTGCTCGACCAGTGGAAGCTGGCCGGCCGCGCGGGCAAGAAGAACGACGACGCGCTCTGGGCGCGGTTCAAGGCGGCGGGCGACGCGATCTACTCGGCCAAGGCCGAAGTCGACGCGCGCGACAACGTCGAGTACGAGGAGAACCTCACGCTCAAGCTCGCGCTGCTCGAGGAGGCGGAGCCGCTCCTGAAGGAGAAGGACCGCGAGACCGCGCGCGCCAAGCTGCTCTCCATCCAGGAGCGCTGGGACGCCATCGGGCGCGTGCCGCGCGAACAGGTGCGCCCCATCGAGGACCGGCTCCGCAAGGTCGAGGCGGCCGTGCGCCGACTGGACGAGGAGCACTGGGAGCGCAACAACCCCGAGAAGAAGGCGCGCTCCGAGGGGCTGGCCAGCCAGCTCAACGCGGCGATCGCCAAGCTGGAGCAGGAGCTCGAGGATGCCAAGGCCAGCGGCGACTCCGCCAAGGTCAAGGCCGCCCAGGAGGCACTCGACGCCCGCAAGGTGTGGCTGGACGCGCTCGGCTGAGCCGTGCCCTCGGCTGCGGTTTGTTCTCCACAGCCCGTGTGATCGGCTGAGTACTCCACGGATTCGCCGACCGTTGTCCGCGAGGGCTGCGGTCGGCGGAGGCTGGACGCATGACGACAGCCACTCCGCTCCTCCTCGACAGAAACGTCCTCCCGCTCGCCGAGCTCTTCTCACTCGTGCTCGACGGGCAGCTCTACCGGGTCGGCGACGCGTTCGCAGCTACGGACATCCCTGATACCCCGTCCCTGCGTGCGCAGGTCTTCGCGGCGTTGCGTCCGGGGAGCACGGTCGCCGACCGCGGCACCGCGGCCTGGATCCACGGAACCCGGTCGATGCCCCCGGTGCGACCGCAGGTGTGCGTCGACCGCGGTCGCCGCGGCCGCGTCTCGCCCGACTTCGACGCGCAGCAGCACCGGCTGAGCGACGGCGAGGTCGTCGAACTGAGCGGCGTGCGGGTGACGGCACCCCTGCGTACGGCGGCCGACCTGATGCTGACGCTCCCCCGGTTCGGGCCGCCGGAGGCCCTGGAAGTCCGTCACCTGCTCGAGCTCGGGCGTGCCTCGCCCGACCGCCTCGGCGCCCACCTCGCCCGGTCGCACCGGCACGGAGCGACGCGGGCGCTCACTCGGATGCCCGTGGTCGAGCGGACGGAGCTGCCGGCTCCGGTCAGCCGGCGCTGACCCGGTAGACGTCGTAGACGCCGTCGATCCGGCGCACGGCATTGAGCACGCGGTCGAGGTGGGTGGTGTCGCCCATCTCGAAAACGAAGCGGCTCAGCGCCAGCCGGTTGCTCGACGTCGTGACCGTCGCAGAGAGGATGTTGACATGGTGCTCGGACAGCACGCGCGTGACGTCGGAGAGCAGACCGGAGCGGTCCAGGGCCTCCACCTGGATCTGCACCAGGAAGACGCTCTTCGAGCTCGGCGCCCACTCCACGTCGATCATGCGGTCGGGCTCCTGCAGCAGCGACTGCACGTTGTGGCAGTTCGCCTGGTGCACGGAGACGCCCTGACCACGGGTCACGAACCCGACGATCGGGTCGCCAGGAACCGGCGTGCAGCACTTGGCGAGCTTCACCAGGATGTCGGGCGCACCGCGGACCAGCACGCCGGAGTCACTGTTGCGGAGCTGTTTCGGCCGGCCCTTGACCGGGATGTCCAGCTCGCCGTCGGACTCGACCTCGCTCTGCAGGGAGGCCACGATCTTCTCGATCACCGACTGCGTCGAGATGTGGCCCTCGCCGACCGAGGCGTACAGCGACGAGACGTCGGGGTGCTTGAGCGAGGACGCGACCTCCACGAGGGCGTCCTGCGTCATCAGCTTCTGCAACGGCAGATTCTGTTTGCGCATCGCCCGGGCGATGGCGTCCTTGCCCTGCTCGATCGCCTCGTCGCGGCGCTCCTTGGTGAACCACTGGCGGATCTTGTTGCGGGCCCGCGGGCTCTTGACGAAGTTCAGCCAGTCCTGGCTCGGCCCGGAGTCCGGGTTCTTGGAGGTGAAGATCTCGACGACGTCGCCGGTCGAGAGCGTGCTCTCCAGCGGCACCAGCCGGCCGTTCACCTTGGCGCCCATCGTGCGGTGACCGACCTCGGTGTGCACGGCGTAGGCGAAGTCGACCGGAGTCGCGCCGGCGGGCAGGCCGATCACGCGGCCCTTCGGCGTGAAGACGTAGACCTCCTTCGCGCCGATCTCGAACCGCAGCGAGTCGAGGAACTCCGACGGGTCGGCCGTCTCGGCCTGCCAGTCGGAGATGTGCGCGAGCCACGCCAGGTCGGTGTCCACCTTGCCGGGACCCCCAGCGCTCTTCCCTGTGGTCTGCTCCTTGTACTTCCAGTGCGCCGCGACACCGAACTCGGCCCGCTGGTGCATCTCCTCGGTGCGGATCTGGATCTCGACCGGGCGGCCCTGCGGACCGATCACGGTCGTGTGCAGCGACTGGTACAGGTTGAACTTCGGCGTGGCGATGTAGTCCTTGAAGCGGCCCGGCATCGGCGTCCAGCGTGCGTGGATGGAGCCGAGCACGGCGTAGCAGTCGCGCACCGTGTTGACGAGCACGCGGATGCCGACCAGGTCGTAGATGTCGTCGAACTCACGACCGCGCACGACCATCTTCTGGTAGATCGAGTAGTACTGCTTCGGCCGGCCGACCACCTTGCCGCGGATCTTCGCGGTCTTGAGGTCGTCGTTGATCGCGTCGATCACCTGCTGCACGAGACGCTCGCGCTCAGGCGTGCGCTGCTTCACCAGGCTCTCGATCTCCGCGTAGAGCTTGGGATAGAGCACCGCGAACGAGAGGTCTTCCAGCTCCCACTTGATCGTCTGGATGCCGAGCCGGTGGGCGAGCGGGGCGTAGATCTCGAGCGTCTCGGTCGCCTTGCGGGTGGCGTTGGCGGCCGGGACGAAGCCCCAGGTCCGCGCGTTGTGCAGGCGGTCGGCCAGCTTGATGATCAGCACGCGGATGTCCTTCGACATCGCGACGATCATCTTGCGGACGGTCTCGGCCTGCGCGCTGTCGCCGTACTTGACCTTGTCGAGCTTGGTGACGCCGTCGACCAGCATCGCGATCTCGTCGCCGAACTGATCCCGAAGCTCGTCCAGCGTGTAGGACGTGTCCTCGACCGTGTCGTGCAGCAGGGCGGCGGCGATGGTCTTGGCGCCGATACCGAGGTCGGCGATGATCTGCGCGACGGCGACCGGATGGGTGATGTAGGGCTCGCCGGAGCGGCGCTTCTGACCATCGTGGGCGCGTTCGGCGACCGCGTAGGCGCGCTCGATCAGGGAGAGGTCGGCCTTCGGGTGGTGCATGCGCACCGTGCGGATCAGAGTGTCGACCGCGCCGGCGGGCTGGGCGCGGGAGAAGATCCGCGGGACGAGACGGCGCAGCGAGGCGGACTGCGGTGTCGTCGTGTCAACCATCTTCTCGCCTCCTGTCGTCCATTATCGTCGCTGTTCGCGCACTCCCGTTCACGGGGGCGGCGCGACCGGCGCTCAGGCGGACGCTCCCGGGGGTCGATCAGGCTCGGAAACGGGGCCGCGGGACTCACCCGGGGCGGAGATCGGACCACCCGACGCCTGCCAGGCGACCATGCCGCCGGCGACGTTCGCGGCGGGATAGTCCGCCTGGAGCAGCGCGTCGGTCACTCGACGGGATCGGCCGCCGACGGCGCAGATCACCAGGATCTGCTGGTCCTCCGGGAGCTCGCCCTGACGCAGGCCGAGCTCGCCCATCGGGATGTGATGGGCGGCCGGCGCGTGGCCGGACTCCCACTCGTAGCCCTCGCGGACGTCGAGCAGCCAGGCCGCTCCGGCGTCCACGAGTTCGCGCGCACGCGCGGCACTCACCTCGTCCTCCGACAGGTAGCGACCGCTCATGCGCCGACGCTACTCGGCCGGAACCGGCTCGGTCGTGGCGACCGCGGCCTTGGGGCGGATCGAGCGGACCTTCTGGTCGTGCTTCTTGATCGCGGCCTCGCCCTCGCGGAACTGCGAGTACATCGGCGCGGCCAGGAAGATCGTCGAGTACGTGCCGACGATGATGCCGATCAGCAGCGCGAGCGAGATATCGCGCAGCGTCGCGGCGCCGAAGGCGTACGCACCGATGAAGAGGATCGACGCGACCGGCAGCACAGCGACGACGGCTGTGTTGATCGAGCGGACGAGGGTCTGGTTCACCGCCAGGTTCACCGCCTCCGGGAACGTGCGCCGGGTGAGCTCCAGCTCCTCGCGCGTGTTCTCGCGGATCTTGTCGAACACCACGACGGTGTCGTACAGCGAATAGCCGAGGATCGTCAGGAAGCCGATCATCGTCGCGGGCGACACCTCGAAGCCGACGAGGGCGTAGATCCCCGCGGTGATGATGAGGTCGTGGAAGAGCGAGACGATCGCGGACGCCGACATCTTCCACGTTCGGAAGTAGAGCGCCATCGCGATGAACGCCAGCAGCAGGAACACCACGAGACCCTGGATGGACTGCTGCGTCACGTCCGCGCCCCACGAGGGGCCGATGAACGTGGACGAGACCTCGGACGACGAGACGCCGTAGGCCGTGGCCAACGCGTCGGCGACGGCCTTGGTCTGGGTATCGGAGAGCTGGTCGGTCTGGACCTGGATGGCGTTGTTGCCGACGACGCTGACGTGCGAGATCGCGTTGGGCACGACGCTCGCGACGGCGTTCTGCGCCTTCGTCGTGTCGGTGCTCTGCACCTGGCTGATCTGGAACTGCGATCCGCCGCGGAACTCGATCGAGAAGTTGAACCCGCCCTTGACGATCGGGACCAGGATCGAGAGCGCGACCAGCACGATCGCGATGGTGTACCAGATCTTTCGCTTGCCGACGAAGTCGAACGAGCGCGCGCCGGTGTAGAGGTCGTTGCCGAACTTGGTGAGGCGGCTGGCCATCAGTTGTCCTTCCCGTCGGTCGAGCGATCCGATGACGAGGAGGTCGAGGCGGAGGCGAGCTCCGCCGCCTTGCGCTCGGCGATCGTCTGGCGGCGTGCCGCCTCCCCGCTGCTGCGGGCGGCCTTGCCGGCGCCCACGAGCTCGGGCTGCGGCGCACGGAACCGGGCCGCGCCGCGGTACACCGCACCCAGCGCGTCCGGGTCGAGGCCGGAGAGCGGGTGGCCGCTGCTGAAGAAGCGAGTCTTCGCCAGGAGCTGGAGCGTCGGGTGAGTGAACAGGAGCACCACGATCACGTCGATGATGGTCGTCAGGCCCAGCGTGAACGCGAAGCCGCGCACGTTGGCCGCCGCCAGCACATACAGCACCACGGCCGCGAGGAGGTTGGTCGCCTTGGAGGCGTAGATCGTGCGGCGTGCACGGCCCCAGCCCGCCTCCACCGCGGATTCGAGACTGCGCCCGTCGCGCAGCTCATCTCGTATTCGCTCGAAGTAGACGATGAACGAGTCCGCTGTGAAGCCGATCGCGACGATCAGACCGGCGACGCCCGCGAGCGAAAGCCGGTAGTCGTAGTGCCACGACATCAGCGAGATGGTGAGCCAGGTCAGCGTGCCGGCCACGACGAGCGAGAAGATCGTCACGAGCCCGAGCAGGCGGTACTGGAAGAACGTGTAGATCGCGACCAGGATCAGACCGATCAGACCGGCGATCAGCCCGCTGATGAGCTGCGAGGTTCCGAGCGTGGCCGAGATGTCGTCCTGGCTCTGCACCTTGAAGCTGAACGGCAGCGCGCCGAACTTGAGCTGGTCGGCGAGGGTCTTGGCGCTCTGCTCGGTGAAGTTGCCCGAGATCTGCGGCTTGCCGTCCGTGATCACCGCGTTGGTGGTCGGCGCCGAGATGACCCGGCCGTCCAGGACGATCGCGAACTGGTTCTGGGCGCCCTGCAGCGCGTTCAGGCGGGTCGTGACCGCTGCGAACTGCTTGGTGCCGGTGGCGTCGAAGACGATGTTGACCGCCCACTGGCCCGTCGTCACGCCCTGCGAGCTCGACATCAGGCCGGCGCTCGCGTCGGAGATGTTCTGGCCCTTCACCTCGACAGGGCCGAGCAGGTACTTGACCGTGTTGTTGTCGTCGCAGGTGATCAGCGGCTTGTCCGTCGGAGCCGCGCTGAGGTCCTTGTTCTTGTTCGCGGCGCACGAGAACGCGTCGAACTCCGCCTGCAGCGCAGGCGTCACCCAGGCCAGGTCACTGCCGTTCGTCGGCTTGGTGGACGGCGTGGACTGCAGACCGGGCGCCGGGCTGGGCGCGGGGGTCGACTTGCCGTCGGCGCCCACGACCTCGTTGGTCGGGCCGCTGGTCTGCAGGACGGGCCGGAAGTCGAGCCGCGCGCTGGCCTTGACGCGGTCGAGCGTCTGCTGGTCGGGCTTGCCCGGCAGCGACACCACGATGTTGCGCGAGCCCTCGGTGGAGATCTGCGCCTCGGAGACACCCGACGCGTCGATGCGCTGCCGGATGATCGAGACCGCCTGGTCGAGCTGCTGCTGCTGCACCGCCTGACCGTTCTCGACCTGCGGGGCGAGGATGATCTGGGTGCCGCCCTCGAGGTCGAGCGCGAGCTTGGGCAGCCACGTCGCATTGCTGAACAGGACGCCGGCCGTGAGGGTCCCGAGCAGGACCACCACGAGGACACCGAGCCATGTCAACGAACGCCAGGCTTTTTGACCGGGGTCGACTTTGCCACCTAGGAACTCAGCTTTCTACGAGCGATCCGCGCACCCAGTCGGCGCGCGGAGCACAGGGATGCTATCAGTCGTCGCTCTTCGCGCCGGGCTTCTTCGGCGCGTCGTCCACCCGCTCGCCGAATTCCGGAGCGGACGAGTCGGCCGGAATGGCGTGGTCCTCGTTGAGCTCCGGGCCGGCGACCTCGGTGTCGTCGATCTCGGGGGTCTTCGGCTCCACGACGCGCGCGAGCACCTGGCGGTGCACCTTCACGACATGGCCCGGGCTGGTCTCGATGACGGCGGTGTTGTCGTCCTCGTCGACGGACAGCAGGGTGCCGTACAGGCCGAAGTTGGTCATCACCTCGGCGCCGGGCACCATCTTCGAACGCGTCTCATCCTGCTCCTTGCGCCGCTTGCGGCTGTTTCGGAACATGAAGAAGACGAGGGCCGCCAAAATGACGACCATCACAATGGTCAACGGATCCATGAAGAAAAGCCGAACCTTCCGGTGAAGTCAAGGGGGTGTGGCGAATGGCCAGCTTGAATTATAGGTCATCCATCAGGGACGGTTGCTGTGAGTGCCCTTGTCGTTCGCCGCCAAGCCGGGGTCCGGGCAGCCCGAAGTGCCGCCAGGCCGCCGGCGTGGCGACGCGTCCGCGCGGCGTTCTCGACAGCAGCCCGATGCGCACCAGGAACGGCTCGACGACCGACTCGATGGTCTCCGCCTCCTCGCCGACCGACACCGCGAGCGTGTTGAGGCCGACCGGGCCGCCCTCGAAGCGCTCCAGGATGGCGTGCAGCACGGCGCGGTCGAGGCGGTCGAGGCCGAGCGCGTCGACGTCGTAGAGCTCGAGCGCGGCGCGCACCGCCTCCAGGTCGGCGCGGCGGCCGTGGACGAGCGCGTAGTCCCGCACCCGGCGCAGCAGCCGGTTGGCGATGCGCGGGGTCCCCCGGCAGCGCCCGGCGATCTCCGCCAGAGCGGAACGGTCGATCTCGAAGTCGAGCATCACGGCCGCGCGGGACAGCACCTGGGTGAGTTCGGTCTCGTCGTAGAACTCCAGGTGGGCGGTGAATCCGAAGCGGTCGCGCAGCGGGTTGGGCAGCAGGCCAGAGCGGGTGGTCGCGCCGACGAGCGTGAACGGCGCGAGGTCGAGCGGGATGGACGTGGCGCCCGCGCCCTTGCCGACCATGATGTCGATGCGGAAGTCCTCCATCGCGAGGTAGAGCATCTCCTCCGCCGAGCGCGCCATGCGGTGGATCTCGTCGATGAACAGCACCTCGCCCGGCATCAACGACGACAGCAGGGCCGCGAGGTCGCCGGCGTGCTGGATGGCGGGGCCGCTGGAGAGCCGGAGCGGCCGCTCGCTCTCGTGCGCGACGATCATGGCGAGCGTGGTCTTGCCGAGCCCGGGAGGGCCGGCCAGGAGGATGTGGTCGGCCGTGCGCTCCTGCATCTTCGCGGCCGTCAGCAGAAGCTGGAGCTGACCGCGGACCTTCGCCTGCCCGACGAACTCGGACAGCGTGCGCGGCCGCAGCGCGCCCTCGAAGGCGAGCTCGGACTCCGACTCGAGCTCCGGCGCGGTGAGGTCGTCGCTCATCGGTTCGTCCCGGTCGCCGCGCCGGCGCCGGCCGGCCCGAGGCGCGCGAGCGAGAGCCGAAGCAGGGCCTGGACGGAGTCGCGCGCGCCCTCGTCGGTCTCGGCCACGACGTCGGATACGGCCTCCGCCGCGATCTTCTCGGGCCAGCCGAGGCCGACCAGCGCGACGATCACGCTGTCGGGGACGGCGGAGGGCGTTCCCTTCGTCTTCACAGCACGCGCGGGCGCACGCCGTGCGGCGGCGAGCTTGCCGGTGAGCGAGACGACGATGAGCTTGGCGGTCTTGGGGCCGATCCCCGATACCTTGCGGAACGGCGCGTCGTCGTCGGCCGCGACCGCGTCGGCGACCTGATCGGGGCTGAGCACCGACAGCACGCCGATCGCGGACTTCGGGCCGACTCCCGAGACCCCGGTGAGCAGCTCGAAGACCTGGAGCTGGTCGAGATCGGCGAAGCCGAAGAGCTGGAGGGCGTCCTCCCGGACGATTAGCGACGTGAACACGAACGCCTCGTCGCCGACGCGCAGCGAGAGCACATGGTCGGGAGTGAGCGTCACGGCGAAGCCGACGCCCCCACCTCGATCACGGCGGCGCCGCCGCTCGCAGAGAGGACGGTGCCGCGGAGGGAGGAGATCACCTGGCCAGCCTACGGGGAACGGCCGACGTCCGGGCGGAGCGCTCGGCGGCGAGCCACGCGGCCTGCGCCGGAGTCTGAGCGGCGGTCTGCGCTGCGCCCGCAGCTCCCCCGTCGGTCGCGGGAGCGCCGCGCCAGGCGTGACAGATCGCGATGGCGAGTGCGTCCGCGGCGTCCGCCGGCTTCGGCGCCTCGGCCAGCCCGAGGATGCGCGCGACCATCGCCTGCACCTGCTTCTTATCGGCCGAGCCGTACCCGGTGATCGCCGCCTTGACCTCGCTCGGCGTGTGCAGCGCCACCCGGAGGCCGCGGCGCGCGGCGGCGTGCAGCGCGACGCCGCTCACCTGGGCGACGCCCATCACCGTGCGGAGGTTGTGCTGCGCGAACACGCGCTCGATCGCCACCACGTCCGGGCGGTGGGCGTCGAGCAGCTCGTCGATGCCGGTGCCGACCGCCAGCAGCCGCTGTTCCAGGGGCATGTCCGCCGGCGTGCGGATGACCGTGACCTCCACGAGGGCGGCCTTCCGGTCCGGACGGACGTCCACGACGCCGACGCCGCAGCGCGTGAGACCCGGGTCGATGCCGAGCACCCGGATCGTCATGGCGGCGCCTTACTCGTCGTCTTCGAGCTGCGCCTGCACCTCGGGCGTGAGGTCGAGGTTCGTGTAGACGTTCTGCACGTCGTCCGAGTCCTCCAAGGCGTCGATGAGGCGGAAGACCTTGCGCGCCAGCTCGGCGTCCGCCTCCACGTTGACCGTCGCGACGAATTCGGCGTCGGCCGAGTCGTAGTCGATGCCGGCCTCCTGCAGCGCGGTGCGCGCGGCGACCAGGTCGCTGGCCTCGGTCAGGACCTCGAAGCTCTCGCCGCGGTCGGTGACCTCCTCGGCGCCCGCGTCGAGAACGGCGGTGAGGACCGTGTCCTCGTCCACGCCGTCGGCGTGCGGGACGACGATGACGCCCTTGCGGTGGAAGTTGTACGCCACACTGCCCGGGTCGGCCATCGTGCCGCCGTTGCGCGTCATCGCGGTGCGGACCTCGGCGGCGGCACGGTTCTTGTTGTCGGTGAGGCACTCGATCATGAGAGCGACGCCGCCCGGGCCGTAGCCCTCGTACATGATGGTCGTGTACTCGATCGACTCGCCGGTCAGGCCGGCGCCGCGCTTGATGGCGCGGTCGATGTTGTCGTTGGGGACCGAGGTCTTCTTGGCCTTCTGGACCGCGTCGACCAGGGTCGGGTTGCCGGACATGTCCGCGCCGCCGGTCTTCGCCGCCACCTCGATGTTCTTGATGAGCTTGGCGAACGACTTCGCGCGGCGGGCGTCGATGACGGCCTTCTTGTGCTTGGTCGTTGCCCACTTGGAATGCCCGGACACTGGTGCTCCCTCGAGTTGCGGTTGAACCTGTCCATAATAATGCCTCGGCTCACGGGGGCCCGAAGGCGCGGTTGCGCGGCGTGCGGGGTCGCGACGGCGCGGCGCCCTCGCTACGCGCCCGCGAGCGCGCGGTGGACCGACGCGACCGCGCTCGCGCCCTCCCCGACCGCGGCGGCGATGCGCTTCATCGAGCCGTGCCGGACGTCGCCCGCCGCGAAGACGCCGACGACGCTGGTCTCGAACGGCAGCGGGCCGCGCACCGCGCCCACCACCGGCGGAAGGTCGACGTCCGTCAGCAGGAAGCCGCTGCCGTCCGCGGCCGCGCCGCTCAGCCACGACGCCCGCGGCTCGGCTCCCACGAAGCAGAACAGCGCGGCCGCGGCCACGCGCTCGTCGGCGCCGGTCGCGGAGGACGTCAGGGTGACGGCCTCGAGCTGTTCGCCGCCGAGCAGCGCGGTCACGTCGGACGACGTGTGCACCGTGATCCGCTCGTGCGACCGCACCCGGTCGACCAGGTACGTGGACATCTTGGCCGCGATGTCGCCACCGCGGACGACCAGGGCGACCTCGCTGCCGAGCTCCGCGAGGTAGAGCGCCGCCTGGCCCGCGGAGTTCGCGCCGCCCACGACGACCGCGGGGCGGCGGGCGACGGTCCTCGCCTCCAGCTCGGTCGTCGCGAAGAAGATGCTGCCGCCCTCGAAGTCGGACCAGCGCTCCAGCGGGAGGCGGCGGTAGCGGGCGCCGGTGGCGACGACGACGGTCCGCGCGCGGATGGCGTCGCCCTCCGCCAGCGTCAGCTCGTGACCTCCCTCGCGCGGCGACAGCGCCGTGACCTCCGCGGGCGCCGACAGCCGGACGCCGAACTTCAGCGCCTGCACCAGGCCGAGCTCGGTGATCTCGGCGCCGGAGACGCCGGACGGGAAGCCGAGGTAGTTCTCGATGCGGGAGCTGGCCGCGGCCTGGCCGCCCGGCGCGAGGGCGTCGAGCACCAGGGTGCGCAGCCCCTCGGAGGCGCCGTAGATGCCGGCGGCGAGGCCGGCCGGACCGGCGCCGACGACCACCAGGTCGAACTCGTCGCCGTCGCGGTACCGGTACGCCAGACCCACCGCCTCCGCGAGCGCGAGGGGGTGGCGGCGGCGATCACGGCCGCGCGGGAGACGACGAGCGGGAGGTCGAGGCCGGCGTGCTCGGAGGCCGCCAGCGCCTCCCGGCCCGCCTCGGTCGAGACGTCGGTCCAGCGGTGCGGCAGCTCCATGCGTGAGGCGTAGCGGCGCAGGGCCATCGCCGCGGCCGAGCCCTCCGTCCCGAAGATCTGCGTGGTGCGGTCGGCCGCCGCCATGAGCAGACGCCGCCGTGCACGGAAGGCGGCGAGCAGGGTCTCCGACAGTTCCCCGTCGTTCGACATGAGCTGCTTGAACACCGCGTTCGGGATGCGCCGCACCCGGCTCGGCTCGACGATGCGGGCCGTCAGCAGCGACGCCTGACCGGTCAGCATGCTCAGCTCGCCCAGGAACTCGCCGGCCTGCCACTCGGCGACGACGCGCGCGGGCGAGGTCCCCGTGGCCTCCCGGACGATGTCCACACGGCCGGACTCCATGACGAAGAAGTCGAGCTCCTCGTCTCCGGCGCGGAACAGGGTGTCCCCGACGGCGAACTCCTGCGACTCGCCGAGCGCCATCAGGCGGGCGAGCGCACCCTGCTCCAGGACGGGGTTGGCTGCGGTGCCGACCGGGACTCGGAACGGCGGCCGTTCAGGCGGGGGCGTCGGCACGCCGCGATCATAGGCGACCGCGGCGTGGCCGCACCATCCTCAGACCGCGGCGTCCACCCGTGCCGGGCGGGAGGAGACTCGCGCCCGCACCTTGTCCAGGAAGTACGCGTGGAACCGCGTGTCCCCGGTGATCTCGGGGTGGAACGACGTGCCGAGGAGGTCGCCCTGCTCGACGGCGACCACCCGGCCGTCCGGCACGCGCGCCAGCACGGTCGCACGCTCCCCACGCTCTCCACGATCGGCGCGCGGATGAACACCGCGTGCACCGGCTCGTCACCGAGCTGCGGGATGTCGAGGTCGGTCTCGAACGAGTCCACCTGCGAGCCGAACGCGTTGCGGCGCACCGCGACATCCAGGCCGCCGAGGCTCTGCTGGCCGGCGATGCCGTCCACGATCGCGTCCGCGAGCATGATGAGGCCGGCGCAGGTGCCGTACACCGGGAGCCCGGCGGCGATGGCGGCCTTCAGCGGCTCGGCGACGCCGAACGCCCGCGACAGCTTGTCCATGACGCTGGACTCGCCGCCCGGGATGACCAGGCCGTCGATGCGCTCCAGCTCCTCCGCCCGGCGCACCGGGACGGCGTCGGCGCCGAGGCCGCGCAGGACCGCGAGGTGCTCGCGGAAATCCCCCTGCAGGGCCAGGACGCCGACGCGCGGGCCGGTTGCGGCAGGCGGCGCTGCGGTCGCGTTACCAGCCACGCTCGGCGAGGCGGTGCGGCGCGGCGAGGTCGGAGACGTTGATGCCGACCATCGCCTCGCCGAGGCCGCGGAGACCTCGGCGATGACCTTCGGGTCGTCGTAGAAGGTGGTCGCCTTGACGATCGCTGCAGCACGCTGCTCCGGGTTGCCCGACTTGAAGATGCCCGAGCCGACGAAGACGCCGTCCGCGCCGAGCTGCATCATCATCGCCGCGTCGGCCGGGGTGGCCACGCCGCCCGCGGTGAACAGCACGACGGGGAGCTTGCCGGTCTCGGCGATCTCGGCGACCAGCTCGTACGGGGCCTGGAGGTCCTTGGCGGCGACGTAGAGCTCGTCGCGGGTCATCGACTTCAGCGCGTTGATCTCCGAGGTGATCTTGCGGATGTGCTTGGTGGCCTCCGAGACGTCGCCGGTGCCGGCCTCGCCCTTGGAGCGGATCATCGCCGCGCCCTCGTTGATGCGGCGCAGGGCCTCACCGAGGTTGGTGGCGCCGCAGACGAACGGGACGGTGAACTGCCACTTGTCGATGTGGTTGACGTAGTCGGCGGGCGAGAGCACCTCGGACTCGTCGATGTAGTCGACGTCGAGCGCCTGCAGCACCTGGGCCTCGACGAAGTGGCCGATGCGGGCCTTCGCCATGACCGGGATCGAGACCTCGGCGATGATCGCCTCGATGAGGTCCGGGTCGCTCATGCGGGCGACGCCGCCCTGCGCGCGGATGTCGGCGGGGACGCGCTCCAGTGCCATGACGGCGACGGCGCCGGCGTCCTCGGCGATGCGGGCCTGCTCGGGAGTGACGACGTCCATGATGACGCCGCCCTTCAGCATCTCGGCCAGGCCGCGCTTGACCCGGCTCGAACCCGTCGCGTTGCCCTGTTCTCTGTCTGTCATGATCGCCCTCTCGTGCGGTACAAAAACTACTTTGGCCTATGCCGAACGATAGCATCCTACCCAGGGCTGGCTAGACTCGACGCCGGGGAGCGAAATGGACGAACAGGTCATCACGGGCACGACCGCGGCGGAGATCGCGGCAAGCGTGCGCGCGCTCCACGAACGCGGGGCGCTGCGCCGCGGCGACGCCCTCCCCGGTGCGCGAACTGGCCGCCCGGCTCCGGGTCAACCGCAACACGGCCGTCGCCGCCTACCGGCTGCTGGCGCAGGCGGGCGTGGTCGTGGCGCGCGGCCGGGCCGGCACCGTCATCGCGGGCGTGGAGGCCGTCGCCCAGGAGGGCTACGCGGCCGACAGCATCCTCCGGGACATCGGGACCGGCAACCCGGATCCGGGACGCATCCCCGACCTCTCCTCGGCCCTCGCCCGCGCGACGGGCCGGCCGGTGCTCTACGGCGAGCCGGTCATCGACCCGGCGCTGGAGGCACGCGCGCTCGCGTGGGTGCGGGAGGACCTCCCCGGCCTTGAACCGGGCCCCGACCTCCGGATCACCGTGACGAACGGCGCCGTCGACGCCGTCGAGCGGCTGCTGGCCCAGGCCCTGCTCCGCGACGACGCGGTCGCGCTGGAGGACCCGTGCTTCCTGGCCAGCATCCACACGGTCCGGCACGGCGGTTACCGCGCGGTGCCCGTGCCGGTGGACGCCGAGGGGATGACCGTCGAAGGCCTCCGCGCGGCGCTCGACGCCGGTGTGCGCGCGATCATCTGCACGCCCCGCGCGCAGAACCCGACGGGGGCGACCCTCTCCCCCACCCGCGCCGCCGCCCTGCGCACGCTGCTGGCCGACCATCCCTATGTGCTCGTCATCGAGGACGACCACTTCTCCATGCTGTCCCAGCGCCCCTACGAGACACTCATCGGCCCCGGCCACCGCCGCTTCGCGCTGGTCCGCTCGGTGTCGAAGTTCCTCGGCCCGGACATGTGCCTCGCGATCGCCGCGACGGACGCGGAGACCGCCGACCGTCTCGCCTTCCGGCTGAGCCCGGGCACCACCTGGGTGAGCCACATCCTCCAGCGGCTGGTGCTCGCCCAGCTCACGGACGACACGGTGCTGCGGGAGGTCGCGGAGGCCGGGCGGCACTACGCCGCACAGAACGTGGACTTCGCGACGCGGCTGACCGCACGCGGCCTGCCGACCGAAGCCGGCGACGGGCTCAACCTGTGGGTGGCGCTGCCGGTCGAGGCGCGGATCGTCGCCGAACGACTGATGCGACGCGGCTGGCTCGCGCGCACGGGTGACGAGTTCCTGCTGGGCGGCCATCCCGCGGCCTCGCACCACCTGCGGCTGACGGTGCACGACCTCACCGAGGAGGAGGCGGGCCGACTGGTCGACGATCTCGTGGAGGCGGCCGAGCGGTCGGCGCCCCGGACCTGATCTGACAGGATCGAAGGATGCGTATCCTCTCCATCCAGTCCGCCGTCGCCTACGGTCATGTGGGCAACTCCGCCGCCGTGTTCCCGCTCCAGCGCATCGGCGTGGAGGTGCTCCCCGTCCACACCGTGAACTTCTCCAACCACACGGGGTACGGCGCGTGGCGCGGGCCGCTCATCGCGCCGGACGACGTGCGCGCGGTGATCACCGGGATCGAGGAGCGCGGCGTGCTCGGGACGGTCGACGCCGTCCTCTCCGGCTATCAGGGCAGCGAGGGCATCGGCGACGTGATCGTGGACGCCGTCGCGCGCGTCAAGGCGGCCAACCCGAACGCGGTGTACGCCTGCGACCCGGTGATAGGGAACGCTAAGTCCGGCTGCTTCGTCGCGCCGGCCATCCCGAAGCTGCTGCGCGACAAGGTCGTGCCGGTCGCCGACATCATCACGCCGAACCAGTTCGAGCTCGGGTATCTCACCGGCACCGAGCCGGCGGACCTGGACTCCACGCTCGCCTCGGTCGACGCGGCGCGCGCGATGGGGCCGCGCACCGTCCTCGTCACGAGTGTGGAACGTCCGGACCAGCCGGAGGACACCATCGAGATGCTCGCGGTGGACGACGCAGGCGCGTGGATCGTGCAGACGCCGCGACTGGCGCTGAAGGCGAACGGATCGGGCGACGTGACGGCGGCGCTGTTCACGGCGCACTACGTCGCGGCGCACCGAACGGAATCCGGCGCCGCGGCCTCCGCGCTCGGCAAGACCGTCTCCAGCGTGTACGACCTGCTCGCGAACACGCTCGCGTCGGGCGAGCGCGAGCTCCAGCTCGTGGAGTCGCAGGAGTCCTACGCGCACCCGCGCGAGCAGTTCGCGGTCACGCAGGTGCGCTGACCGCCCACATTCGTGCCGAATGTCGACTCTCGCGCAACCAGAGTCGACATTCGGCACGAATGTTTCGCGCTAAGCGCCGGCCTTCGGCCAGGCGGTGGCGAGGGCCTCGCGCACCTCGCCGAGGAGCTGCGGGAGAGCCTTGGTCTTGGCGATGATCGGGAAGAAGTTCGCGTCCTGCGCCCAGCGCGGCACGATGTGCTGATGGAGGTGCGCGGCGATGCCGGCGCCCGCGACCACCCCTGATTCATCCCGATGTTGAAGCCGTCGTTGCGGGAGACCTCCCGGATGACGCGCATCGCGGTCTGGGTGATGCTGCCGATCTCCGCGACCTCCTCCGCGGTGGCCTCGTCGTAGTTCGCGATGTGGCGGTACGGGCAGACCAGCAGGTGGCCGCTGTTGTACGGGAACAGGTTGAGCAGCGCGTAGGCGTGCTCACCGCGGGCCACGATCAGCGATTCCTCATCGCTCAGGCTCGGCGCGACGCAGAACGGGCAGTCGTCCTTGCCGGGCTGCTGGCCGTGCTGGATGTAGACCATGCGGTGCGGGGTCCACAGCCGCTGGAACTCGTCCGGCACGCCGGCGAGGTACGACGGGTCGTCCACGCGGAGCTGCTCCGCGTGGACGTCCCCGTCACTGCCTGCGCTGTCGCGACCGGCGCCGTCGGCGTAGTCGTCGAGGCTCAGGCGGGCCATGCCGTGTCGACCAGCTCGTGTGCGTCGATGCTCGCGACGATGCGCTCGATGGCCTCGTCCACGGTCACGCCGTTGAGCTGCGTGCCGTCGCGGAAGCGGAAGCTGACCGTTCCCGCGGTGGAGTCCTCCTCGCCCACGATGAGCTGGAAGGGCACCTTGGCCTTGGTGTGCGTGCGGATCTTCTTCTGCATGCGGTCGTCGGAGTGGTCCACTTCCGCACGCACTCCGCGGGCGCGCAGCCGCGCGATCACGTCGTCCAGGAAGGGGCCGTACGCGTCGGCGACCGGGATGCCCACCACCTGCACCGGCGAGAGCCAGACCGGGAAGGCGCCCGCGTAGTGCTCCAGCAGGATCGCGAAGAACCGCTCGATGGAGCCGAGCAGCGCACGGTGGATCATCGCCGGCTGCTTGCGCGTGCCGTCGGCCGCGTTGTACTCCAGTTCGAACAGCTCCGGCTGGTTGAAGTCGAGCTGGACCGTCGAGAGCTGCCAGGTGCGGCCGATCGCGTCGCGCGCCTGCACGGAGATCTTCGGGCCGTAGAACGCCGCCCCGGCCGGGTCGTCCACCAGCTCCAGCCCGGACTCGATCGCCACCTCGCGGAGGGTCTCGGTCGCGGTCTCCCAGCTCTCGTCGCTGCCGACGTACTTCTCCGGGTCCTTGGTGGAGAGCTCCAGGTAGAAGTTCGTCAGGCCGTAGCCGCGCAGGGTCTCGAGCACGAAGTCGAGCTGGCTCGCCACCTCGTCCTTGATCTGCTCCTCAGTCACGTAGATGTGCGCGTCGTCCTGCGTGAGGCCGCGCACCCGGGTCAGGCCGGAAAGAGTGCCGGATTTCTCGTAGCGGTAGACCGTGCCGAACTCCGCCAGGCGCAGCGGCAGCTCGCGGTAGCTGCGCCCGCGCGCCCGGAAGATGAGGTTGTGCATCGGGCAGTTCATCGGCTTGAGGTAGTAGTCCTGCCCCTGCCGGGTGATGTTGCCCTCGGCGTCGCGCTCCTCGTCCAGGTGCATGGGCGGGAACATGCCGTCCCTGTACCAGTTGAGGTGCTGGCTGGTCTCGAAGAGGTGCGCCTTGGTGATGTGCGGCGTGTTCACGACCTCGTAGCCGTTCGCGATCAGTCGATCGCGCATGTAGTCCTCGATCTCCTTGCGGATGATCCCACCCTTCGGGTGGAACACCGCCAGGCCCGAGCCGATCTCCTCCGGGAAGCTGAACAGGTCGAGCTCCGCGCCGAGCTTGCGGTGGTCGCGCTTGGCGGCCTCCTCCATGCGGGTCTGGTACGCGCGCAGCTCGTCCTTGCTGGGCCACGCGGTTCCGTAGATGCGCTGGAGTTGCGGGTTCTTCTCCGAGCCGCGCCAGTAGGCGGCGGCGACGCGGGTGAGCGCCCAGCCGTTGTCGAGCATGCGCGTGCTCGGGATGTGCGGGCCGCGGCAGAGGTCCTTCCAGACCGTCTCGCCGGTCTTCGGGTCGACGTTGTCGTAGATGGTCAGCTCGCCGGAGCCGACCTCGACCGCCTCGTCGCCGCCGCCCGCCGCCGACCCTTTGAGGCCGATCAGCTCGAGCTTGTACGGTTCGCCGGCGAGCTCGGCGCGCGCCTCGTCGTCGGTCACGACGCGGCGCATGAAGCGCTGGCCCGCGCGCACGATGCGTGCCATCTCCTTGTCGAGGGCTTTGAGGTCCTCGGGGGTGAACGGCTCGGCGACGTCGAAGTCGTAGTAGAAACCGTCGGTGATGGGCGGACCGATGCCGAGCTTGGCCTCCGGGTTGATCGCCTGCACGGCCTGCGCGAGGACGTGCGCGGTGGAGTGCCGGAGGATGCTCAGCCCGTCGGGCGAGTCGATGGTGACCGGCTCGACCGTGTCGGTGGTCGTGACGGTCGTCGCGAGATCCTTCAGCTCACCGTTGACGCGCATCGCGACAACGGAACGGTCGGTGAAGAGCTCGAAGCCGTCGGCCACCTGTCCACTCCTAGAGTCGTATTCCAATGGGATGCGTCAACTCTAGTCGGCGCGAGCGGTCCGCCCGGACGAGCGGCGTCAGGGCACCAGCGTATAGAGCCCCGGCGCCCAGCCGTCCCCGATCACCGTGGGCTGGGCACTCGGGTCCAGCGGATTCTTGAGGTAGACGAGCTGTCCGCTCCGCCCCGGGTCGGCGGCGATGATGCCGGACGAGCCGCGACCCTCGTAGTCGCCGACGGCCCAGCCGTCCAGTGCCGGCGCCATGCTGCTCGGCTGCGTGATGGGAACGGCCAGCGGGAACGGAGTCGTTCCGCCCGCGGGTGTGCGGTTGAGGTCCAGGCTGTAGCCGCCCGGCGTGAGGTCGGCGTAGCCGTCTCCGTTGAGGTCGGCGAGCGCGGGACCGTGCCCGTTCGAATCCGTAGCGACGCCATCCGCCGGCAACTGCACCCCCGTGCTGAACGGGCGATGCAGCGGGTCGGTCGCTGCCCGGTTCTTGTAGAGCCACCGGGTTCCGTCGGCGCGTTCGGCGATCAGGTCGGCATAGCCGTCGCCGTCCACGTCTCCGACCGCGATCGACGTGAACGGCTGCCAGCCCGAGCCGATAACCGTCCCCGACGAGAACGGAAGCTTCGCCGGCGAGCTGCCGATGTTGTTGTAGTAGACGACCAGGGCGCCGTCGGAGCGGATGGCCACCAGGTCGGCGACTCCGTCACCGGAGATGTCCCCCAGGGTCGGGCTTCGCATCCCGCCGCCGGGGCTCCAGCCGGAACCGATGCTGCGGCTGGTCGTGAACGGCACCCGCCCGGGGTTCGAGTTGATGGAGTTCGTGTACAGGACGAGGCGACCGGTGATGTCGATCACCACAAGGTCCGCGTATCCGTCTCCGGTGACGTCGGAGTCGTGGGTCAGTGCAGGGCGCTTCGGGGCTTTGACGATCGGCGGACACGGGTCCGATACCCCCGAGAACATGCCGCGCGCCAGCGGATACGGCTGGCTCGGAGTCGAGATGGTCCAGCTGTAGTCGCCGACGGGCAGGAAGCCGTAGTTCCTCGACGTCTGCTCGAACGCGATCGTCCCGTCCGCGCGTGCCGTCGCCTGCCCGTAGGCTGAGCCGGACCCCGCGTTGAGCGAGACATTGATGACGTACGGCTGGCCGGGCACAAGTCCGCCCATGTCCGCTGTGAAGTCGAAGGCGGAGGAGCTTTCGCCCTGCGGGGTCAGATACCGCTGCGGGCAGTCCAGGGAGGCGGCCGGCGCCCCCGTCACCTGCTGTACACCGCTCGCACAGGAGTTGGCGCTCACATATCCCGTCGCTTGGATCGCGTTCGCCTGCCACGCGGTCAGCTCGTACGACGTCCCGGATACGAACTGACCCGAGAGAGTGGTGTCGATCGTGGCCCCGCCGTTGGCGTCGGTCGTCACGGTGAAGGGCGAACCAGGCTGTGTCGGAGGCCACTTCCCCGACACGTCGGTGCCGATCGTGTAGGCGGTGTCGGGTGCGAGCGAGCTCAGCGATGTCGCGAGGTGCGCGCTGCTGTAGTACCCGGGTTGCAGGCTGTTGCAGTCGATCGTGATCGACGAGGCCGAGAAGGCCGTGGTGATCGGAGCGGCGCCGGCCGGGGATGCCACCGCCACCGCTGCCGCGACGACCGCGACAGCGGCCACGAACCCGACCAGCAGCCGACGCAGATGTGAGCCCACAGAGCACCTCTCGATACAGCACCAGAGCGGCGCGGAGACATGCTATCCGCGGCATGCACGCCGAGCGATACCCACGAACGAGGGATCCCTGCCCCGACGGCCTCGGCTTTCGGCCTCGACGACGAGTGCCCCCTCCCGTCCGGGAGGGGGCACTCGGCCCTGCGAAGGGCGCGCTACTTCGTGATCGCCGCGAAGAAGGAAGCGCCGTTCGGCGTCCCCACTCCGGTGGCGGTGTCGTAGCCCTTGGTGCTGTGGAGCGTCTGGTTGGGCGTCTCCTGGGTCCGCAGGCTGTAGCTGAGACCACCCGCGGCGCTCTCGCTATCGACGTAGTTGACCCGGAGGACGCTCGGCAGCGCCGAGCCGAACAGGTCGGCCTGGTCGACGTCGTAGTAGCCCGAGCCGCCCGCCGCGTAGGCGCCGTAGATGCGCGGGTTCAGGAACCCGAGCGGTGCGCCGGCGACCTGGTTGGCGACGGCCGCGATGCCCGCGGTCAGCGGCGCGGCGACGGAGGTGCCGCCGATGCGGTACTCGTCGTAGTACGTACCGTTGCTGAACGCCTGGGTCTGTCCGACCAGCAGGCCCGTGTTCGGGTCGGCGAGGGCGCTGATGTCGGGCACCAGCCTCCCGGACGCCGAGCCGACCGCCGCGGCCTGGTACGACGGCTGCGCGAAAATCGTGCTCACGCCTCCGCCGCCACCGCCGTTGAAACCGCCCGGCAGGGCCGTCTTGAACGTGCCGTCCAGCTCGTACGGCGCTCCCGACATGTGGTCGGTCGCCGTCGGCGTCACCGAATCGAGCCCGGTCTGCCAGCCCACCTCGAACGACCGCTTCCAGCCGCTCTTGTTGAGCGCGGAGGACGGGTCGTCGACCGAGGCGTAACTGAGGCCGGTCGGCGCGGCCGCGGTGGGCACGACCGAGGCCGAGCTGCCGCCGACTGCCGTCACCCACGGGCTGTCCGCATAGAAGTCGACCGCCGGCTTGCCGAACGTGCCGACCTCGTCGCCGCCGTCACCGCTGGAGACGAAGACGCCGATGCCGGTCGCCGCCGCCTCGATGAAGGTGTTGTTGAGGCTGTTGATGAAGCCCTGCGGCACCGCCTCGCCCTGGAAGCCGTAGCTGATCGACAGGATGCTCGCCAGGTGGTTGTTGACGATGTGGTTCACCGACGCGTCGAAGTCCTGCCGCGCGTTCGCCGAGCCCACGTAGAGCAGCGCGGCGTCCGGAGCGGTGGTGTGGATGGCTTCGGCGTCGAGGGTCTCCTCGCCGTAGAAGTCTCCGGGCGTCTGCTTCGGGGTGTCGGGCAGCCTGTACACGCCTGGCGCCACGAGCTGCGTGATCTTGGGGGCCGGGAGGCCGTGCAGGCTGCTGTACTTCGTCACGTCCTGCACGAGCGTCGGGCTCGCGGTGGCCCCGACGAAAGCGACCGTCTGGCCGGCGCCCGTCGCGGCGACGGAGTCGAGGCCGTAGAGGCCGCGCACCTGGGCCGGCGTGTACCCGCACGGGGCGATCGGCTTGCTGCTGGTGCCGTACGCCGGGGCGTTCGGCATCGCGACCGTCTTCTCGCCGTACCAGAGCGAGCACGGCTGGCCGGCGCGGAAGCCCGCGGATGGTGCGCCGTGGACCTGGTTCGGGCCGTTGCCGTTCGTGTTGGTCGGCGCGATGAGGTCGGCTCCCTGGTCGAGGCCCGCCACGCTCTCGACGATGCCGTTGAGGGAGGCCGGGATGGTCACCGCGGACTCCGGCGCGCGCAGCGTGGTGCCGTACGCGTCGTACTCGCCCAGCGTGACGCCGAACGCGCTCTGCGCCTGGGCGACGGTGCCCTCGGCGGAGACGTACCGGTTGTTCGACGGGGTGTCCACGATCGTGAAGCCGGCGTTGCGCAGGAACTGCTGCACCGCGCCCACGCTGGACTGCGAAGGCGCGAACTGCTTGCGGAACTGTTGCGGCGTCAGGTACTGCCGGTAGCTCGCCGAGCCGGGCGTGGACACGGCGAGCGCCGTCGCCGCCGCCTGTGCCTGGTTCTGCCACGGCAGGTATACCCGGAGGTCGACCGTGTCGGTCGCGGGGGCTGCGGAGCGGAGTGCTTTCGCGTTCGCCCACGCGGGCTGGCTGCCGGGCAGAGCGTTCCTTCCGGGTGCCGCGACGGCGGGCGACGCGGCCACCGCGGCAAGAGAAGGGCCGCGCCGGTGGTGACGGCTGCGGCCCTGAGGGTTCTGGTTGTCGTGCGCATGGATGTCCTTTCACCAATGCGATGGATGCGCTGGTAAGCGCACGGCTATCCAACCCCTGCGAACAGGGGTAGACCAAGCATGGCTTCCTGAGAAACCTTTCAGGATTGGGGGCGGCGTCCGCGAGATCGTGTCCGCGTACGAGGCGGGCTGGTGCGACGGCGACGCCGAGGTGCGGTTGTTACGGTGGAACACATGACCACGATCGAGATCGACGTCGCGACCGCGCTCGACAGCACCGACCTGGACGCTATCCGCTTGCTGCTGCCGCAACTCTCCCGCTCCTCCACATTCGACGAGGAGCGCCTCGTCGCGATGCTGAACCACCCCGGCACCGATCTGCTGGTCGCCCGCTCCGACGGTGTGGTCGCCGGGATAGCGACGCTGGCGTCGTTCCCGCTTGCGACCGGCTGGCGAGGTCATGTGGACGACGTGGTGGTGGACGACGCTCATCGCGGGCAGGGCATCGCCCGGAGACTGCTCGAGGCGATCATCCAGCTCGCCGAGGCGCGGGGACTTCGGACGCTGGACCTGACCTCACGACCGAGCCGCCGGGCGGCGATCGCGCTGTACGAGTCGGTGGGATTCGTGCGACGGGACTCGACGCTGATGCGGTACGCCGGCGTGCGGGACTAGGGTCCTCGACGCCGCAGCTCACCGAGGTGTACGGCACGATCATGGATGTCGTGGAGGTGGGCCCGCCGAGCGCGGCGGTGCGAACGTCACCGCCCCGCTCCCGGTGAGAGACTAGCGGAGGGCCGCGCCCAGAATCCGGTCAGCCGCGGCGTGCGCGCGACGTGCCCCCGCGGTCATGACCGCGAGTCCGCGGCCGCGAACGACCGCAGCACCCGGCTCGCCACCGCCGCCACATCGTCGGCGCTCGTGTCGACCACGTCACCCTCGATGCCTGCGGAGTCGAGGATCGCCGTCAGCTCTGCGGCGCGGGCCAGATGCCAGGCCAGCCCGTCCGGATCGCCCACGTGCCGCGCCCGGAGCCGTCCCTCGATCGCCTCAGCGTCGGCGGTCAGCCGCACGAAGGTCGCCGAGCCTCCGGCCGCCCGCCGGAACCGTTCCGCGTCCTCCCGGGATTCGATGACCCCGGCGACGATGACCACCCGGGCGCCGGCCGCGCCGAAGTTCGCGACCAGGGCGGCCAGGTTCGCGAGCTGCAGCCCGAGGTTGAACGGGTCGCCGGCCGCGGCAGGACGGAACCGGCGGATCTCGTCGAGGTCGACGACGGCGTGCGGCCGCGTCTCGAGGTCGCTCAGCGCGTCGGCCACCGAGGTCTTGCCCACACCGACCGTGCCGTTCAGGAACACTGCGTGCATCCCGCGATTCTCGCAGGCCCGACTCCCCGAGCTGGGCCGAGTGAGCGCCCACAGCCGCGAGCTCCCAGCCATCGTCTTCGGGCGCTCTACGTCCACGCTCTTGCACGCACTCCGCCTGAACGAAAAAACCCCCGGAATTCCGGGGGTTTCGTGGTGGGCGATACTGGGATCGAACCAGTGACCTCTTCCGTGTCAGGGAAGCGCGCTACCGCTGCGCCAATCGCCCAGAACCTGAGTTGCTCAGGATCGAGGTGGATACGGGATTCGAACCCGTGTATACGGCTTTGCAGGCCGCTGCCTCGCCTCTCGGCCAATCCACCGAAGCCACACAACACGGAAAAACCGTACCGTATTCGAGAGGCCTGGAATCCAGAGATACCAGGCCGACTCGAGCGGATGACGAGACTCGAACTCGCGACCCTCACCTTGGCAAGGTGATGCGCTACCAACTGCGCTACATCCGCATTTCGCGCCCCGGTCTCCCGCGGCACTTGAATGACTTTAGCCGATCCCCGGGCCGATGACCAAACCGGACGCGCCGGCCGGGTGTGTCGCATGACGCAACGCGCGGCGCGCGAGGCCGATGTGCAATCGGGGGCCGCCGTCGGCTAGTATCGAGTCTCGCAGCCGGAATCCTCGGCCGCGAATCCACGGGCGATTGGCGCAGTTGGTAGCGCGCTTCCTTCACACGGAAGAGGTCATCAGTTCGAGTCTGGTATCGCCCACCGTCGAAGAACCCCTCGGTCAGCCGAGGGGTTCTTCGTTTGTGTGGGTAACCCGATGTCACCCGGCTTCGCCTCAGGAAGCCACAGCATTGCTCCTCGGGCTCGGGATCGTATGGCCTCGCGATCATTTTCCGGCTCCCTCGTCTACAGGTTCGGCCTCGCTTTCCACCGTTAGGGCGGCTGCTCAACCGCTCCAGCAGCCGCTCGGAGCGGGTGTCTTGCCGGAGTCCCGCCGGAGGGTATGTGCTGGGTCCCATCAACACGATGAGCACATTTTCTGGGAGGGCATGATGGAAACTTCGACGTACTTAGGTACCGACATCGCGGGGATGATGCACGCAGCTCGTGCGGAGGCGCGACGCATCACGGAAGCCAACAAGGGCGACTACGTGAGCGACCACAAGGCGATCCTCGAGCGGCTGGAGACGGCAGAGCTGATCACCGATGAAGAGGTGCAGACCCTTCTCGACCTCTACGTGCTCGGGTATGAAGCCGGTGAAGGAAAGGGCGACCCCCAACGCGCGTTCTTCGAGTCGCGCCAGGTCTACGACAGGCTCGCCGCGAGCGGCAAAGCCAGTCCCGTGGCACTGGTCGTCGCGTCCGCCGCCGTCGGCTCATTCGACGTCTCCGTGAACCCCGAGGGATCCACCACGGTCAGCATCGCCCGGGTCAGCTACGGCTCGAGCTTGGCGGGCATCGGCGCCGGCATCGGCTCGCTTCTCGGCGGCCCTGCCGGCGGCGTACTCGGCGGTGCGATCGGAGGACTGATCGGGGGCATCATCGATGACAAGAAGGGGAAGAAGTAGGTGCAGCGCGGGATGTCCCGAAAGCTGATCCTCCGACCTCCGAAGCTCAGTACCCGATCACGCCCGTGAAGTCCGGCGAACCGTCCGGCCTCGCCGGCAGCGGGGTGCCATTGACGTAGCGCGGCCACTCCAGGCGGTATCCGCCGGCCGGTGACAGCACGTTCGGGTACGCGGACGGCGGCGCGGCGGGAGCCGGAGCGGGAGCAGGCGGCGCGCCAACAGGCGGCGCGGCGACAGACGGCGCGGCAGCAGACGGCGCGGCAGGACCAGGCGCCGCCGCCGGGGCAGGCGCCGCAGCCGGTGCGTACGCAGCAGGCGGAGCGTACGCGGCAGGCGCCACTCCCCCGTCTTTCGCCGTCTTCGGCCCGAACAGCGAATACGTCAACGGGATGAGGATCGTCCCCAGCGCGTCCAGGATCGCGATCGTCGCCACCATCCGCCAGTACGCCTCCGAGAACTCCACGCGGTCGAACACGAGCGGCGCCGCCAACCCCACCGTGAGCGCGCCGACCAGGACCAGCGTGCAGACCGTCACCTTCGACATGATCGGCCCGGTGAAGCGCTGCTGCGTGTTCAGGACCAGGTGGATGTGCAGGAGGCCGAGCCGCACCACCACAACAAGCGCGATCCAACCGAAGAAGCCCCAGGAGGACGTGCCGGGCATGCCCTCCGGCCCGGACGCGCCGTCCAGCGCCGGCGCCCAGAGCTTCACCAACCCGTCGAGCAGCAGGAACGCCGACAGCGTCACCGAGACCGCTCCGAACCAGGGCGCCCGGCGCGCAGACACGTCCGCGTCGTACCAGGACACCAGCGAGAAGAACACCAGCAGTGCGATCGTACCGATCAGCCGCCAGCAGGTGTCGTCCCACCGTCCGATGATCACGGCGTACACGCCGACGAGCGCGGCGGCGATCAGGGAGCCGATCACGATCCGCGGGAGCAGGTGGCGCACCCACGCGAAGCGGTTCGTCTCGGGAGGGAGGGCGCCGGTCAGGTCCGTCATGACTCGAACGCTATCCACCGACCCGGAACCGCAGAATCCGTGCCAGTACGGTATTCGCTCCGCGCTACCCCGCGCGCCGACTCGGATGCGGGGCACGAAGGACCAGTTCTGGGCGACCCGGGCGGGAGCATCACTTCCGGCTCCGGAGGCCGCTGCGCTAGTCCGCGCCCGGGAGCGCGCGCAGCGCCGCCACGAGCTGCCCGGTGTCCGGCATCCCGCGCAACCCCGCCGGAGTGACGTAGACGCGGCAGGCGAGCTCCCGGACGGGCTCGCCGTCCGGGAAGAGGTCGGCGCCGTCCACGACGATCGTGGGCGACCCGGCGAACGCTGTGCCGGCGAGCTGGGCGGAGTCCTCCAGGAGGCGGTACTGCACCGCCGCGTCGATCCCCGCCTCTGCGAGCGCGACCTCCAGCCGCGCCCCGGTCTCCCGCCAGCTCGGGCACTCCTCGATGTGCAGCACCTCGACGCGCATACCCCAACCTTACGTTCCGTGACACGCCCGGATGCACTCGCCGCCGCGGTGCCCCATCCTTGGTCGATGAGCTTCGAACCGGCCCGACCCCTGGAGCAGCTGTTCGCGTCCCGTTCGAGCATCAAGTGGCGCCGCTACCCGGCGGACGTGCTGCCGGTCTTCGTCGCCGAGATGGACTTCGACGTCGAGCCGGCCATCCTCGACCGCGTCGCCGAGACGCTCCGCAACTCGGACACCGGGTACCTCGACTCGGCCGGCCCGCTCGCCCCGCCTTCGCGGACTTCGCCTGGAGTTCGTGGTCGTGGGGCGTCGACCCGGAATGGGTGCACCTGGCAACCGACGTGACGGTGGGCGTGGTCGAGACCCTGCGGCTGGTGCTTCCGGAGGCCGGCGGGCGCGTCGTCCTGACGCCTCCCGTCTATCCGCCGTTCTTCGAGATGATCGAGGAGGCCGACGCCGTCGCGATCACGGTTCCGCTCCGCGAGGACGCCGGCTGGACGCTCGACCTCGACGGGCTGGAGGCCGCCTTCGCCGCGGGAGCCGATGCCCTGCTGCTCTGCAACCCGCAGAACCCGACCGGCCGATGTCACAGCCGGCGCACCCTGGAGGCGCTCGCCCGCCTCGCCGCCCGCTACGGGGTGTTCATCGTCAGCGACGAGGTGCACGCCCCGCTCGCCCACCCGGGCGCCCGCTTCACGCCGTTCGCGCCCATCGCCCGGGCCGCCGACGCCCGCGCCGTCACCGTGACCTCCGCCAGCAAGGCGTGGAACCTCGCCGGGCTCAAGTGCGCGGTCATCGTCGCCGCCGAGCCCGACACCGCCGACCTGCTCACCCGGCTGCCCGAGGAGCTCGCCGCGCGCACCAGCATCCTCGGCCTCCATGCCAACGTCGCGGCGCTGTCCTGCCTGCGCTGGCGCGACGGACTGCTCGATCAGCTCATGACGAACCTCCGACTGCTGGAGTCCGAGCTCGCCGTGCACGCACCGTCGGTGCGGGTGGTCCGGCCCGACGCCGGCTACCTCGCGTGGCTGGACTTCCGGGAGACCTCGCTCGGCGACGACCCCGCGCGCGCGCTGATCGACACCGGCCGGGTCGCCCTCAACTCGGGTCTCGCTTTCGGCGAGCAGGGCCGCGGCTTCGCCCGCATCAACCTCGCCTGCGACCCCAGCACGGTCGTTGAGGCCGTCCGCCGCATCGCCGCGACCGTCGCCGCGGCGGCTCCGGCGCTCGCCCGCGCGTAAGTCGCCCTCCGCGCAATCCCGGACATTCGTCACGAACCTCGTCGAGCCTTGTCGCGACATTCGTGACGAATCGCGCGAATGGCGCGCGCATTCGCGACATTCGGCACGAAGGTCGCCGCAGCGCGGACGCGCGATTCGGCACGAATGTCGCGGAGCTACGCCTCCAGCGCCTGACGCAGGTCGGCGATGATGTCGCGGGCGCTCTCGATGCCGATCGAGAGCCGCACGAGGCCGGGCGTGATCCCGGCCGCCAGCCGCTCCTCCTCGGTGAGCTTGGCGTGGATGGTGCTGCCCAGGTGGATGGCGAGCGTGCGCACGTCGCCGATGTGCGTCATCGGGCTGACCAGGCGCAGCGCGTCGAGGAACCGACGCGCGGCCTCCCTCCCGCCCGCCAGGTCGATCGAGACGATGGAGCCCGCGCCGAGAGGCAGGTATCGCTCCGCGAGCGCGTGAAACGGATCGTCCGCGAGCCCCGGGTAGAACACGCGCGACACCTCGGGCCGCCCGGCCAGGAACTCCGCCACTTCCTGCGCGTTGGCGACGTGTCGGTCCATCCGCACCGACAGCGTCTCGATGCCGTGCAGGAGCAGGAAGGTGCTGAGCGGGGGCACCGTCGGGCCGTACTCCAGCACGATGACCGTGCGCAGGTAGGCCAGGTACGCGCCGGCGCCGAACCGGTCCACGAACGAGGGGACGCCCGGCCGCGGCGGCTCGGTGAGCTGCGGGAAGCGGTCGGCGTGCGCCGACCAGTCGAACCGGCCGCCGTCGACCACCGCGCCGCCGATCACGGAGCCGTGCCCGGACAGCCACTTGGAGGTCGAGTGCACGACGATGTCCGCGCCGTCCTCGATCGGCCGCCAGAGGTACGGCGTCGGCACCGTGTTGTCCACGACGAGCGGGACGCCGGCCGCGTGCGCGATCCCGGCCAGCCGCTCGATGTCGACCACCTGGTTCAGCGGGTTCGGCAGCGTCTCGGTGTACACGGCCTTCGTGTTCGGCCGGAACCGCGTCGCCCACTCCGCGTCCGACGCGTCGTCGTCCACGTACTCGAACGCGATCCCCTGCCGCTTGAGGATGCCGCGGAACATCTCCCGCGTCCCCTCGTACAGCGAGCGGGTGGCGAGGATGTGGTCGCCTGCCTCGGCGAGCCCGTTGATCGCCGCGGCGATGGCGGCCTGCCCGCTGGAGACCACGATCCCGTCGACGCCGCCCTCCAGGTCGGCGATGCGCCGCCCCGCCACCGCGTTGGTCGGGTTGTCGTTGCGCGAGTACGCGCGGAACCCGCTGCGGCCGGCGAAGCGGTCCTCGCCGTCGTCGAAGTCGTCGAAGACGTAGCCGGCGGTCTGGTAGATCGGCGTGACGCGAGCCCGGGTCTCGGCGTCGACCACCGCTCCGGCGTGGATCTGCCGGGTCTCGAAGTCGAGCGGGCGCGAACAGTCGTCAGGCATGCCGACACTGTAGTGACGCGGGCGGGGAGCCGTGCACTTCCCGTTCACTGTTCGTCACGGAGGCACCGTTCGTCACCGACGCCGCTCAGCTCCAGCCGTACAGCGTCCGCAGGGCGGTGCGCACGGTCGCGAACCGGCGGGCGTCGAGCGCGGCGGCCTCCCGGCGCATCCCCGTGCGGTGCACACGGAACACCCGGTCGAGCCTGACGAAGCTCGGCCGGCCCTGGCCGTCCCAGTCGCCCGCGCCGATCGCGAGGTACTCCGGACGCCCGGGGTGCGCCTGGCTGGTAAGCGCGACCGCGATCAGGCTGCCGGAGGGCTCGGCCGCCACCACGAGCACCGGGCGGTCCTTGCCGCGGCCGTCGTCCTCCTCATACGGCACCCACGTCCAGACGATCTCGCCGGGGTCGGGCTCGCCGTCCGTCCTCGGGTTGTAGGAGGTGCGCAGGCCCTTCAGCCGGCGCGGGTCGACCTGGACCGTCGCGTCGACGCCGCCGCGCCCCGGCTCCAGGCGGGGGACGCGGCCGGAGCGGGTGGGCGCGACCCGGAACGCCGGCCGTTCAGTCTTCCGCGCCGCCCGCCGGAACAGTCGCGCGATCGCGTCGAGGAGTCGGCTCACTCGTGGCACGATAGCGGATCCGGGTGAGGCCCAGCGTGAAGCGCAGCGCCAGCGCCAGCAGCAGGGAGACCACGAAGGAACCGATCAGCACGGTGAACCCGGCGATCGCCTGGGCCGTGAACAGGTCGAAGTTGCCGCTGTCCACCATCCCGCCGCCCGCCGCGAACAGCCCGAGGTAGAGGAGGCCGACCATGCTCGCGACCGTCACGATGACGATCAGCGCCATCGACGCGCCGAATCGCGCCCGGGCGGCGAGGTCGACCATCGTGGCGCACGCCACGGCCGCGATCGCGCCGAGCAGCAGCGACCAGCCGACGGTCAGGACCCCGGCGGCGGGCGTGATCGCCACCAGCCCGGAGAATGCGCCGCACAGCGCGCTCACGGTGGTCGGCCGCCGCAACAGCACCCGGTCGACGACCATCCAGGCCAGGCAGCCCCCGGCGGAGGCGACGAAGGCGTTGTTCGCGATCAGGCCGGTGTAGGAGTCCACCGCCCCCTCCGATCCGACGACCAACCCGAGCCAGCCGACCCAGACCAGCGTCCCTCCGATCGCGATGGCCGGGAAGCTGCGCTGCTCCGGAGGCCGGTGCTCGCCCCGGCCGCACGCCAGGATGACGCCCGCCGCCGCCGACCCCGCGGCCACGCCGATGGGCAGCGCTCCCCCGAAGTCGATCACCCCGAGCACGCCGGTCGCCCAGCCGTCGTCCAGCGCGAATACGGCGTAGCCCGCCGGGTACAGCACCAGTACCGACCAGAGCACCGTGAAGACCAGCCACGCGCGCAACGTGATCCGCGAGGCGACGGCGACGCCCACGATCGCGACCGACACCGCTGCCGCCGCGAGGATCGCGCCCGCCCTGGCCACGGTGTAGAGCTCGGGCCGGTGCGAGGCCACGCCGAAGCCGCCGGCGAGGTCGAGCGACGGTGCGCCGAGCATGTGCGCCAGCCACGGCCGTCCGGCGAGCATCCCGTAGCCGCCTGCGACGCCGAGCAGGATGGTCGCCGCCGTGCCGGTCAGGGCGAACTTCATGGCCCGGGAGGTCGTGGAGCTTCCGCCGAGCCCGCCGACGAAGAACGCGAGGCCGAACGGGACGAGCAGCGTCAGCGCCCCGCAGACGAACAGCAGCAGGGTGTCGACCTGCTCGCTCGTCGCGGTCATCCCGCTCCCTTCCGCCTCAATGCAAGCATTACCCTAGCGGCCGCCGGGACGCGGAACGGGGCGCCGCCCGCAGGCGGCACCCCGTTCGCGGATGCTCGTTGGTGCGAGACGGTCAGACCGTCTCGAGCGAGTAGCCCTCCTCGCCGTGCACCACGGTGTCGACGCCGGCCAGCTCGTCCTCGTTCTTGATCCGGAAGCCCATCGTCTTCTGGATGACCCAGCCGATCGCGTAGGCCAGCACGAAGGAGTAGATCAGGACGCTGAACGCGCCGATCGCCTGCGCCCCGAGCTGCACCAGGCTCCCGCCGTACCAGAGGCTGGAGAACGGCTTGGTGGCGTCGCCGCCGATGTGGGTGAACCCGAAGACACCGATCCACAGCGTTCCGATGATGCCGCCGATGAGGTGGATGCCGACCACGTCGAGCGAGTCGTCGAAGCCGAGCTTGAACTTCAGGTCGATCGCGACGGCGCAGACCGCGCCGGCGACCAGGCCGAGCAGGATCGCGAAGCCCGGGGTCAGGATGTTACAGGCCGGGGTGATCGCGACCAGGCCGGCGACCGCTCCCGAGGCCGCACCGATCGAGGTGGGCTTGCCGTCCTTGATCTTCTCGACGATCAGCCAGCCGATGGTCGCGGCGGCCGGGGCGGCGAGGGTGTTGATCCAGGCGATCGCGGCGACGCCGTCGACCGCGGCCTCCGAGCCGGCGTTGAAGCCGAACCAGCCGAACCACAGCAGCGCGGCGCCGAGAAGCGTCAGCGGCACGTTGTGCGGCTTGCTCATGCCCTTCTGGAAGCCGACACGCTTGCCGAGCACCAGGGCCAGGGCGAGGCCCGCCGCACCGGCGTTGATGTGCACCGCGGTGCCGCCGGCGAAGTCGTTCACGTGGAGGATGGAGGCGATCCAGCCCTGCGACAGGTTGAACACCCAGAACGCGACCGGGAAGTACACGATCGTCACCCACACGCCGGCGAAGACCATCCAGGCCCCGAACTTGGCACGGTCGGCGATCGCGCCGGAGATCAGCGCGACGGTGATGATGGCGAAGGTGGCCTGGAACCCGGCGAACGCGAGGCCGCCGAGGTCGGGGGTCATGCCGTCCTTGCCCATCAGGCTGCTGAGGAACCAGTCCGGCGTGCCGAGCACGTGCGGAATGAGCGGCTTGCCGAACGAGAGCCCGTAGCCGTAGACGACCCAGAGCACTCCGACGATGGCCATTGCGCCGAAGCTCATCATCATCATGGAGACGACGCTCTTCGCGCGGACCATGCCGCCGTAGAAGAAGGCGACGCCGGGGGTCATCAGCAGGACGAGGGCGGCGGCGACGAGCAGCCACAGGGAGTTCACGGTCCCTGTCGTTGCGTAGTCCGCTGCTGTGTGCAAAACCATGCGAGTCTCTACCTCTCTATGCGACGCCCTGGGGATGGGTTCGGACTCATCGGAGCCGGGTCGGGCGCTTCGGGGTGGAGCCAGTCTGATCGCGGGAGGTTTCGGCGGCAGGATGCTCGTGTTTCGCGGGTGTTACGCATCCCCGCACTGTGTAAACAGTCTGTTTCGGGGCCGTGCGAATCCCCGGGGCGAGCGTCGGGGAGGATGCCCCGGGGCCGCGCGCTACTCGTCGTGCGGGGGAGCTCGCCCGCGGTGAGGGCGATCATGCGCGACATCGAGCGCAGGTACTTCTTGCGGTATCCGCCCCCCAGCATCTCGTCGTCGAAGACCTCGCTGAGCGGAGTGCCGGTCTGCACGACCGGGATCTCCGCGTCGTACACGCGGTCGATGAACGCCACGAGGCGGAGCGCGGCCATCTGGTCGTGCAGCACGTGCACGTCGGCCAGGCCGATCACGTCGACGCCGTCGAGCATCTTGATGTAGCGCGACGGGTGCACCGTGGCGAGGTGGGAGATGAGCCCGTCGAACGTGTCGCTGGTCGCCGTCTCGCCTCGCGCGGTGAGCGCGGCCAGCACCCGGTCGTACTCCCCGTGTCGACGCTGATCGCGTGCCCGGAGGTGTCGCGGCGGCGGTAGTCGAGGCCGTCGATGCGCAGGGTCTGGAAGTTGGCGGAGAGCGACTGGATCTCGCGCAGGAAGTCGCTCGCCGCGAACCGACCCTCGCCGAGAGCGTTCGGCGGCGTGTTGCTCGTGGCCGCGATCCGCGTTCCGGAGGCGACCAGCTCGCCCAGCATCCGGGTCATCATCATGGTGTCGCCCGGGTCGTCCAGCTCGAACTCGTCGATGCAGATCAGGGTGGAGCCTCGCAGGAGGTCGACCGCGCCCGCGTAGCCGAGCGCGCCGACCAGGGCGGTGTACTCGATGAAGGTGCCGAAGTACTTGGGGCCGGGCGCCTCGTGCCAGAGCGCCGCGAGGAGGTGCGTCTTGCCGACGCCGAAGCCGCCGTCGAGGTAGACGCCCGGCTTCATGGCCTCCACCTTGCGGCGGCTGCGGCTGAACAGGCCGGCGGGGCGCTGCGGCTCCCACGACTTGGCGAACAGCTTCAGCGTGGCGACGGCCTCCGACTGCGACGGGTAGTCGTGGTCCGGCCGGTACGACTCGAAGGTGGCGTGCTCGAACTGCGACGGCGGGACGAGGCTCGCCGCGATCTCGGCGCCGGTGATCGCCGGCGAGCGGTCCGCGAGGCGGGGCAGGGCTCCGGTCGTCTCGATCGTCATGTCTGGATGCGCACCTTAGTGTGAAGAAGTGTTGACGGGACGTTCGTCACCCGCTGCGGGCCGCGTAGCCTGGACTCCTGGCCCGCGATTTCGCAGGCTCCCAGCCTAACCCGGAGGATCAGCAGCATGGCCATCGCCCCCGACCCCTCGACCGACTTCGCCGGCTACGCGCACCCCGAACGGCTGGTGAGCACGGGCTGGCTGGCCGAGCACCTCGGCGAGCCCGGCCTGGTCGTGGTGGAGTCGGACGAGGACATCCTCCTCTACGAAACCGGCCACATCCCCGGCTCGGTCAAGATCGACTGGCACACCGACCTCAACGACCCGGTCGTGCGCGACTACGTCAGCTCAGAGCGGTTCGCCGATCTGCTGGGCGGCAAAGGCATCGCGCGCGACACCACCGTCGTCATCTACGGCGACAAGAACAACTGGTGGGCCGCCTACGCGCTCTGGGTCTTCACGCTGTTCGGCCACGAAGACGTCCGCCTGCTCGACGGCGGCCGGGACAAGTGGATCGCGGAGGGCCGCGAGCTCACCCGCGACGTGCCGGCGCCCGCCCCTGTCGAGTACCCGGTGGTGGAGCGCGACGACCACACCATCCGCGCCTTCAAGGACGACGTGCTCGCCCACCTGGGGCTCGTCCGTTCGGGGGAGGGGCGCTGATCGACGTCCGCTCGCCCGAGGAGTACAGCGGCGAGCGCACCGAGATCCCCGGCTACCCCACCGAGGGCGCTCTGCGCGCCGGCCACATCCCGTCGGCCGCTTCGGTGCCGTGGGCGCGCGCCGCCGCCCCGGACGCGACCTTCAAGCGCCGCGCCGACCTCGAGGCCATCTACCTCGGCGACGCGGGCCTCGCGCCCGGCGACGAGGTGGTGGCGTACTGCCGCATCGGCGAGCGCTCCAGCCACACCTGGTTCGTGCTGACCCACCTGCTCGGCTTCGAGAACGTCCGCAACTACGACGGGTCGTGGACGGAGTGGGGCTCGGCCGTGCGCGTGCCGATCGTGACCGGGACGGAGCCGGGCGAGGTCCCGGCACGCTGACCCCGCAGTCAGCGCGCGAAGGTAGCCTTGAAGGATGACCGCCCTCACCGGCACGCTCGCCGAGATCCGCGACGACTTCCAGGCGCTGGAGCAGAACGACCGCCTGCAGATGCTGCTGGAGTTCTCCGACGAGCTGCCCGACCTCCCGGAGCGCTACCGCGACCACCCCGACCTGCTGGAGCGGGTCGAGGAGTGCCAGGCGCCGGTCTTCATCTTCGTGGAGGTCGACGAGCACGACATCGTCCACCTCTACGTGACAGCCCCCAAGGAAGCCCCCACCACGCGCGGCTTCGCGTCGATCCTGGTCCAGGGCCTCGCCGGGCTCACGGCCGACGAGGTGCTCGCTGTGCCGGACGACTTCCCGAACACCCTCGGCCTCACCCAGGCCGTGTCGCCGCTGCGCATCCGCGGGATGTCGGCGCTGCTCGGGCGCACGAAACGCCAGGTGCGGGCGAAGGCGGCGGCGGCGTAGCGCGGGTCAGCCGCGACTGCAGTCTGCGCAGCGCCTGCTCATGGACGGCCGGCCAGCGCGCCGGGACCGCGAACGAGGGCGACAGCACGGCGACCCGATCCCCGGGCCGGGCCCCGGGCCGGGCCGCGGGCGGCACGACCGGAGGGTGCGTTCCGCTCACGCCAGCTCGTCCAGCCACTCCCGGACGACCGAGGTCCACTTCGCCTCGTCGTGGTTCCACAGCTTGGTGTGCAGCGCGACCGTCGAACGGCACGAACGTCACGATGTCGCTGCGCGCCGCGGCGAGAGCGCGAGAGGCGGTGTCGACGGCACGAAGCCGTCGTCCTGACTGTGCAGGATGAGCATCGGGAGGCTGAGGTCCGCCGCCCGCGCCACGAAGTCCATGCTGCGCAGGTCGATCGGTGCGCCCAGGCCGGTGATGGGGCCGCTCCAGGTGGAGGCGATCAGCCGCATCGCGCCCTGTGCGATCGCGTCGGGGAGGCGCAGCATGTTCGCCTGGAACTCGAGCGTGTCGATCCAGTCGACCACCGGCGACTCAAGGATCACGCCGTCGACCAGGTCGAGGTTCTGCGACCGCGTGACCGTCTGCAGCACGACCGCTCCGCCCATCGACCAGCCCATGAGCACGATCGAACGGGCGCCGCGGTCCGCCGCGTACCGGATCGCGGCGTCGATGTCCCGCCATTCGGTGCCGCCGAGGCCGTACCGGCGGTCGGCGCTCTCCGGCGCGTCGCCGTCGTTGCGGTAGGAGGCCAGGAGGCTCGTGTATCCGGCGGCGTGGAACGTCGGCACCGCGCGCAGGCCCTCCTGCCGGGTCGCGCCCCAGCCGTGCACCTGGATGACCCACCGGTCGCCCGACGCGGAGTCGTCGGCCGGGAACACCCAGGCCGGCGCCTGCCCCAGGTCCGTCTCGATCGCCACGCTCTCCACCGGGAGCCCGAGCTCCTCCGGCTCCAGGTAGTAGTACCCGCTGATCCGCGCCCGCCCGGGCCCGAACTCGCCGAAGTGGACGCGCTCCAGTTCGCGCACGACGCTGCCGTCCGTGGTCTCGAGGAGACCGCCGAGCTTCGCGTAGCCCGACTCGGACCCGAACCACAGTCCGAAGCGTCCGGGCATCGCCGCATCCGGGGTGCGCTTGAGCGTGATGGTGCCGAGCGCCTCATCCACGCCGTGCACGAACTCGCGGTGCGGTCGGCGACGGACGGGTGTGATCACCGTCCGGGCCACCCGCGCCACCGCGTAGGCGGCGGACGCCGCCGCGACCAGCGCGAGTCCCCCGGCGATGGTCGCGCCGACACCGATCGCCTTCCCGAGTGCCCGGTTCCCGCCCGATCCGCTGCGCGTGCTCGCCATGCCCGACAGCGTAGCCGTGCCCGTGCGCCGCCGCCTTCAGGAGTTCGCCAGGCGGCGTGCCTTACTGTCGCGAGCCCCCGAACCCTTCTAGTGTTCGTAGCGTGTCGACACCCACTTCGACCCCGCCGCACCTGCCCGGGGACCCGCACCAGCCCAGGGAGCCGCACCTGCCCAGAGAATATGCGGCGGCGCTGGAGTCCATCCGCGCCGCGAAGGCGCGGCCCGAGCTCGTGATCACGGAGATCCCGGCCCCCGCGCAACTCGCGCCGTACTCGATCGCGCTGGCCGCTGACGTGCGGCCCGCCCGGCACGGCGACGACTCGGACCTCGGCACCGGACGCTTCATCCTGCTCTACGACCCGGACGAGCCGGAGGCGTGGGGCGGCCCGTTCCGCATCGTCTGCTTCGCGCAGGCGCCGCTGGAGACCGACATCGGGCTCGACCCCTTCCTCGCCGACGTCGCGTGGTCGTGGCTGGTCGACGCGCTCGACGCACGCCACGCCAAATACACCGCCGCCAGCGGCACCGCGACCAAGATCATCTCCACCGGCTTCGGCGAGCTCGCTGCCCAGGGGGACGGCGCCCAGATCGAGCTGCGTGCCTCCTGGAGCCCGCTGGAGACCGACATCGCCGCCCACGTGGAGGGCTGGGGCGAGCTGCTGTGCATGCTGGCCGGCCTGCCGCCGACGGGCGAAGGGGTGAGCCTGCTGAGCACGAGACGGACACCGCGTGGCTGATCACACCGTCATCGACACCCGCGACGGCTACCACCGGGCCCTCGACCAGATCGTCGCCGGCGACGGACCGATCGCGGTGGACGCCGAGCGGGCGAGCGGCTTCCGCTACTCGCAGCGGGCGTACCTCATCCAGATGTTCCGGCGCGGCTCGGGCACCTTCCTGTTCGATCCGCCGGCGATCGGCCGGTTCGACGAGCTCAACGAGGCGATCGCGGGCGATGAGTGGGTGCTGCACGCCGCCACCCAGGATCTCACCTGCTTGCGGGAGGTCGGCCTCGACCCGGTCAGCATCTTCGACACCGAGCTGGCCGCGCGCCTGCTCGGGATGCCGCGCGTCGGGCTCGGGACCGTCGTGGAGGAGCTGCTCGGCATCCACCTCGCCAAGGAGCACAGCGCCGCCGACTGGTCGACGCGTCCGCTTCCCGAACCGTGGCTGGACTACGCCGCCCTCGACGTCGAGCTGCTGCCGGACCTCCGCGACGCCATCGCCGGTCTGCTGGTGGAGGCCGGCAAGAGCGACATCGCCCGGCAGGAGTTCGCCGACGAGCTCACCCGCGAGCTGGTCGTGACGCGGCACGAGCCGTGGCGGCGGCTGTCCGGCATCCACTCCATCCGCGGCATCCGAAACCTCGCCGTCGCGCGCGAGCTGTGGCTGAGCCGGGACGCGCTCGCCCAGCAGCTCGACGTCGCGCCCGGCCGGCTCGTCCCCGACGCCTCCCTGACCGCCGCCGCCAAGGCGATGCCGGACTCCAAGCGCGCCCTCGCCGCCATGCGCGAGTTCACCGGCCGCGCCAGCAGGACCGAACTCGACCGCTGGTGGGCCGCCATCGAGGCAGGCCGCTCCACCGACGACCTGCCCGTCCTGCGCGGCAGCGGCGACAGCCTCCCTCCGCCCCGGGCGTGGGCCGACCGCAACCCGGACGCCGACGCCCGGCTCAAGGCCGCGCGCGCCGCCCTGAGCACGCTCGCCGAGGAGCTCGCGCTCCCACTGGAGAACCTGCTCACTCCCGGACACGCTGCGCCGCGTCGCGTGGACGCCGCCGGCCGACATCACGCCGTCGACCGTCGCCGACGCGCTCGCCGAGCACGGCGCCCGGCGCTGGCAGATTGAGGCAACCTCACAGGCGATCGCCCAGGCCTTTGTGGAAAGCACCCAAACGCCCGGCGACGCGTCCGAAGCCGCTTCGTAGAAAGAATCAAACGATTCCACTCCGGCGTCGGGGCCTCCTTAGGATCGTCAGCGACCTGATTTGGGAGGCACTGTGGCCGATAGAACGGAAGTCGTGTTCGTCGACGGAGTCCGTACTCCGTTTGGACGTGCGGGCGAAAAAGGGCAGTACTGGAACACCCGCGCGGACGACCTCGTCGTCAAGGCCATGATCGGCCTGCTGGAGCGGAATCCGAACGTGCCCAAGGAGCGCATCGACGATGTCGCCATCGCGGCGACGACGCAGCAGGGCGACCAGGGACTCACCCTGGGCCGCACGGCGGCGCTGCTCGCCGGGCTGCCGAAGTCGGTGCCCGGTTTCGCGATCGACCGGATGTGCGCCGGCGCCATGACCAGCGTCACCACGCTCGGCTCCGGCATCGCGTTCGGCAGCTACGACCTGGTGATCGCCGGCGGCGTCGAGCACATGGGACGGCACCCGATGGGCTTCGGGGCCGACCCGAACCCGCGCTTCCTGTCCGAGCGCATGGTCGCCGAGGACGCGCTCAACATGGGCATGACCGCGGAGCGCATCCACGACCGGTTCCCCGCGCTCACCAAGGAGCGCTCCGACCGGTTCGCCCTCGGCAGCCAGCAGAAGACCGCCGCTGCGTACGCCGCGGGCAAGCTGCAGCCGGACCTCGTACCGGTCGCCATCCGCTCGGAGCAGGGCTGGGGCCTGGCCACGCAGGACGAGGGCATGCGCCCCGAGACCACGATGGCCGGCCTCGCCACGCTGAAGACCCCGTTCCGCCCGCACGGCCGGGTGACCGCGGGCAACGCGTCGCCGCTCACAGACGGCGCCACCGCCAGCCTGCTGGCGTCCTCCGACGCCGTGAAGGAGTTCGGCCTGAAGCCGAAGATGCGCATGGTCAGCTTCGCGTTCGCGGGCGTCGAGCCGGAGATCATGGGCATCGGCCCGGTGCCGTCGACGGAGAAGGCGCTCCGCAAGGCAGGCCTCACGATCGAGGACATCGGTCTGTTCGAGCTGAACGAGGCGTTCGCCATCCAGGTGCTGTCGTTCCTCGACCACTTCGGCATCGACGACCAGGACCCGCGCGTCAACAAGTGGGGCGGCGCGATCGCGATCGGCCACCCGCTCGCTGCGAGCGGCGTCCGCCTGATGATCCAGCTCGCCCGCCAGTTCGAGGAGCACCCGGAGGTCCGCTACGGCCTCACCGCGATGTGCGTCGGCCTCGGCCAGGGCGGAACCGTGATCTGGGAGAACCCCCACTACAGCAAGCGCGCGGCGAAGAAGGGCTGAGCACCAGTGACCGACTACAGCACCATCGACTTCTCCCCTCGTCGAGCTCACCTCCGACGAGGTCGTCACCCACTCCTTCGTGAAGGACGTGCCGCTGCCCAGCGGCAAGACCCTCGCGCTGGTCACCCTCGACAACGGCCGCGATCACACCCGCCCCAACACGATGGGCCCTGCCACGCTCCTGGAGCTCGGCCGGACCTTCGACGCCCTGACCGAGCGCGCCGCGCGCGGCGAGATCGACGCGGTCGCCGTCACCGGCAAGCCGTTCATCCTCGCGGCGGGCGCCGACCTCAGCCGCGTGGGCGACATCCCGAGCGTGGAGGTCGCCAAGCTGCTCCCCCAGCTCGGCCACTACGTGCTCGGCAAGCAGGCGACCTTCGGCGTCCCGTCGTTCGTGTTCACGAACGGCCTCGCGCTGGGCGGCGGCGTCGAGATCGGCCTGAACGCCGACTACCGCACCATCGACCGCAACGCGGCCGCGTTCGCGCTGCCCGAGGTGTTCCTCGGCCTGATCCCGGGCTGGGGCGGCGCGACCATCCTGCCGAACCTGATCGGCATCGAGAACGCGCTCAAGCTCGTCGTCGAGAACCCGCTCAAGCAGAACCGGATGCTGAAGCCGCAGGAGGTCTTCGAGCTCGGGATCGCCGACGCGATCTTCGACTCGGCGACGTTCCTGGAGGACTCCCTGCTCTGGGCCGACAAGGTGCTCACCGGCACCGTCGAGGTCAAGCGCCCGAACGTGCCCGGCAAGGTCGAGCGCATGGTCAAGTGGGACGCCGCCATCGGCATCGCCCGCAAGATGCTCGAGAGCCGCATCGGCACCGTCCCGAAGTCGCCGTACAAGGCGCTGGAGCTGCTGAAGGCCGCCAAGTCGAACGACCGCGCGGCAGGCTTCGAGCTGGAGGACGACGCTCTCGCCGAGCTGATCTCGGGCGACCAGTTCCAGGCCAGCATCTACGCCTTCAACCTGGTCCAGAAGCGCGCCAAGCGGCCCGCCGGCGCCCCGGACAAGGCGCTGGCCAAGAGGGTCACCAAGATCGGCGTCATCGGCGCCGGTTACATGGCCAGCCAGTTCGCGCTGCTGTTCGTGCGCCGGCTGCGGGTGCCCGTGGTGATCACCGACCTGGACCAGGCGCACGTCGACAAGGGCGTGGCGTACATCCACGACGAGATCGGCAAGCTCCAGGAGAAGGGCCGCATCTCCCCCGACGAGGCCAACCGTCTCCGCGCCCTGGTGACCGGCACGACGGACAAGGCCGACTTCGCCGACTGCGACTGGGTCATCGAGGCCGTCTTCGAGGAGCTGACCGTCAAGCAGGACGTCTTCGCGGAGGTCGAGCAGTACCTCTCCGACGAGGCCGTGCTGGCGACCAACACCTCCTCCCTGTCGGTGGAGCAGATCGGCGCGAAGCTGAAGCACCCCGAGCGCCTGGTCGGCTTCCACTTCTTCACCCCGGTGGCCGTCATGCCGCTGATCGAGGTCGTGAAGACGCCGCAGACGGACGACGCGACGCTGTCCACCGCGATGGTCACGGCGGCGGCGCTCAAGAAGAACGCCGTCATCACCGCCGACACCCCCGGCTTCGTGGTGAACCGGGTGCTCGCGAAGATCCTCGGCGAGGCGATGCACGCCGTGGACGACGGCACCCCGTTCGAGACGGTGGACAAGGCGTTCGCGCCGCTGGGCCTGCCGATGGCGCCCTCCGTGCTGCTCGACCTGGTCGGTCTGAAGGTCGGGGCGCATGTCCTCGACACGCACCACGCGGCCTTCCCCGACCGGTTCTACCGCAGCGAGAACCTGCACCGCCTCGCGGAGCACGGCACGCTGCTCGAGAAGGACTCCAAGGGCAAGGTGAAGGGCCTCGACAAGGGAGCGGCCAAGATCCTCTCCGGCGGCAAGAGCCCGTGGACCGAGCAGGACATCCTGCGCCGGCTCGAGGACGGCCTGGCCGACGAGATCCACCGCATGCTCGTGGACGACCATGTGGTCGAGGCGCCGGAGGACATCGACCTCTGCATGATCCTCGGCGCGGGCTTCCCGTTCCAGATGGGCGGCATCACGCCGTACCTCGACCGGGTCGGCGCCTCGGAGCGCGTCTTCGGGGACACCTTCCAGCACCCGCCCGTCCGCGGCGTCACCGCCCCTGTGGAGGCCGCCGCCTAACCCGCGAGTACGCAGAAACTCCGGCCGAAACCGCCGAGTACGCAGATTTTTCGCGTACTCGGCGGTTTCGTTTTTTCACCCGAGACGGGTCTTGACCGACTCGAACGGGGCTCGTTAGCGTTCATATATCTCACTGGTGTGCGACGTTGGGGGCTCCGTGACGGATCAGAAGGCAGTGCCGCAGACCGGGATGTCCGCTCCGGTGAAACTCTCGATGCTCACCATGACGGGCATGGTCGTGGGCAGCATGGTCGGGGCGGGCGTCTTCTCGCTCCCCCGACGCTTCGCGCAGGAGACCGGCGTCGCCGGCGCGCTCATCGCGTGGACGATCGCGGGCGTCGGCATGCTGATGCTCGCGTTCGTCTTCCAGCTGCTGGCCAACCGCAAGCCCACGCTCGACGCCGGTGTCTACGCGTACGCCAAGGCCGGGTTCGGCGAGTACCTCGGCTTCTTCTCCGCGTTCGGCTACTGGGCCAGCGCCTCCGTCGGCCTGGTCTTCTACTGGGTCTTCATCATGTCCACCATCGGCGCGGTGGTCCCGGCGTTCGGCGACGGCGACACCATCCTCGCCATCGCGATCTCCTCGGCGGCGCTGTGGGGCTTCTTCCTGCTCATCCGCCGCGGCATCAAGGAGGCGGCGGCGATCAACCGCATCGTCACGGTCGCCAAGGTCGTGCCGATCATCGTGTTCATCCTGCTGGCGCTCTTCGTGCTCAAGCCGGACGTGTTCGCGGCCAACTGGGGCGGCGCCGACTACGCCGGCTCGCTGTTCGACCAGGTTCGCAACACCATGCTGGTCACCGTCTTCGTGTTCCTCGGCGTGGAGGGCGCCAGCACCTACTCGCGTCACGCGAAGCGCCGCCAGGACGTGGGCCGCGCCACCATCCTCGGCTTCGTGAGCGTGTTCGCCGTGTTCGCCTCGGTCACGATCGTCTCCTACGGCGTGCTTCCGATGGGCGAGATCGCGAAGCTCCGCCAGCCGTCGATGGCCGGCGTGCTGGAGGCGGCCGTCGGTCCCTGGGGCGCCTGGTTCGTCAGCATCGGCCTCATCGTGTCCGTGCTCGGCGCCTACCTCGCCTGGTCGCTGATGGCGGCCGAGGTGCTGTTCGTGGCCGCCAAGGACCACGACATGCCGCGCTTCCTCGCCCGGTCGAACAGCCAGGACGTGCCCACCGCTGCGCTGCTGCTCACAGCCCTGTTCGTTCAGGCGGTCCTGGTCATCATCTACTTCGCCAACGACGCGCTGAACCTGGCCCTCGACCTGACCAGTGCGCTCACGCTCATCCCGTTCTTCCTGGCCGCGCTGTACGCGCTCAAACTCGTGACGACGCGGGAGACCTATGTGCAGGAGCCGCGCGGCTGGGGGCGGGATCTGGTCGTGACGATCCTCGCGACGATCTACACGGCCTTCCTGCTGTTCGCGGCGGGCCTCACCTTCGTGCTGCTCTCGTTCATCATCTATGCCCCGGCGACCATCCTGTTCGTCATGGTCAGGCGCGAGCAGGGCAGGAGACTCTTCAGCGGCCGCGAGCTCATCATCTTCGCCGTCTCGGTGCTCGGCGCGATCATGGGCATCGTCGCGCTCTCGGTCGGCTGGATCAGCCTGTGACGACGCCCGAACGCTTTCCGTCGAACACCAATCACGCACGACACGTAAGGGGAACACTGTGACCGACACGACATTCGGCGTCCACTCGGAGGTCGGCCGGCTCCGGCGCGTGCTCGTCGCCTCGCCCGGGCTGGCGCACCACCGGCTGACGCCGACGAACGCCGACGACCTGCTCTTCGACGACGTGATGTGGGTCGAGAACGCCAAGCGCGACCATGCCGCGTTCGTCGCCGACCTGCGCTCCAACGGGGTCGAGGTGCTGGAGCTGCACCGCGTGCTCGCCGAGACCGTCGCGCAGCCGGAAGCGCGGGCGTGGCTGCTCGATCGCAAGGTCGTCCCGAACGAGGTCGGCCTCGGGCTCGTGGAGGGAACGCGGGCCTTCCTGGAATCCCTGCCCGCGGAGCGCCTGGCCGAGTTCCTGATCGGCGGCCTCTCCACCGCGGACCTCCCCGAGGACTACCGCACCGGCTACCTCGCGCTCGCCCGCGAGTCGATCGGCGTGCGCGAGTACCTGATGCCACCGCTGCCGAACACGCTGTACACCCGCGACACCACGTCGTGGATCTACGGTGGCGTCACCCTCAACCCGCTCTACTGGCCGGCTCGCCACGACGAGACCCTGCTGATGAAGGCCATCTACCTGTTCCATCCCGAGTTCGCGGGCGCGCGCGTCTGGTGGGGCGACCCGGAGCTCGACTGGGGCCAGGCGACCCTCGAGGGCGGCGACGTGATGCCCGTGGGCAATGGCGCCGTGCTCATCGGGATGAGCGAGCGCAGCTCGCGGCAGGCGATCACGCAGACGGCGGCCGCCCTGTTCGCGGCCGGCGCGGCCGAGCAGGTCATCGTCGCCGGTATGCCGAAGCTGCGTTCGGCCATGCACCTGGACACCGTGTTCACCTTCGTCGACCGCGACCTGGTCACGCTGTACCCGGCGATCATGGACCGCGTGCACACCTTCACGCTCCGCCCGGGCACCGGCGGGAATCCCGTCGACGTCATCGACGAGGACGGTCGCGCGTTCGTGGACGTCGTCGCCGGAGCGCTGAATCTGCCCCGCCTCCGGGTGATCGAGACGGCGGGCGACAACTACGAGACCGAGCGCCAGCAGTGGGACAGCGGAAACAACGCGGTCGCGCTCCGCCCCGGCGTCGTCTACGCCTACGACCGCAACACCGCCACCAACGACGCCCTGCGCCGCGCGGGAGTGGAGGTCATCCCGATCGTCGGCGCCGAGCTCGGCCGCGGCCGCGGCGGCGGCCACTGCATGACCTGCCCGCTGCTGCGCGACCCGGTCGACTTCTGACCGCTCTCGTCGTGCCGCCGCCGCCGCTCAGACGTCGGCGGCGCAGCGGAAGCCGATGTGAGTGGTCGCGGTGTCGTCCGCCTGCGGCGAGCGCGCCGCCGGCCGGAAGCGCAGGCAGTAGTCGGGCGAGCACAGGTAGGAGCCGCCCTTCAGCACCCGGCGCGGGATGCGCGATCCGGGCTCGGCGCTGGTGGAGGCGAGCAGGTCGACGCGCGCCCCGGCGTCCACGGCCTCCTCGCCGGGCACGACGTGGCGGGGCACGTAGTAATCGCTCGTCCACTCCCAGGTGTTGCCGATGAAGTCGTAGAGCCCGTAGCCGTTCGCCGGGTACGAACCGACCGGTGCCGTCGTCGCGCCGAACCGGCCGCGGTTGTCGTAGGGGAAGCTCCCGATCCACGAGTTCGCCTGCTCCACGCCGCCCGGGTAGGCCTCGTCGCCCCACGCGAAGCGCGCCCCGTCCACCCCGCCGCGCGCCGCGAACTCGTGCTCGGCCTCCGTGGGGAGCCGCTTGCCCGCCCACGCGGCGTAGGCGGAGGCGTCTTCGAACGAGACCTGCACGACCGGATGGTCCATCCGGTCCTCGATGCCCGACTCCGGGCCCTCGGGATGCCGCCAGCGCGCGCCCGGCTCCCACCGCCACCACTGCCGCCAGTCGCGGAGGTCCACCGGCCCGGCGGTCGCGGTGAACACCAGCGAACCCGGCACCAGGTCCTGCGGGGCGACCCCGGGATAGTCGGCCGGGTCCATCGGGCGCTCGGCCACGGTCACATAACCGGTTGCGTCCACGAACCGGGCGAAGTCCGCGTTGGTGACGGCGTAGCGGTCGATGAGGTAGTCGCCGACCGTGCGTGCGTGGACAGGCTGCTCGTCGGGATAGAACTCGACGCTCCCCATCAGGAAGGTCCCGCCGTCGATGTGCACCATGTCGTCCACGGGGCAACGCTACCGCTCTGCGGGCGCCCCGTTCACCAGCACCAGATCGAGGTACCCCCGCAGGGCCGCGGCGGCGTCGATCCGCTCCGGGTCGTAGAGCCACTGGAGCTGGATGCCCTCCCACAGGGCCACCACCGTCGCCGCGGCAAGCGCCGGGTCCACACCGTGGCGGAGACGCCCGGACGCGGCGAGCGCGGCGAACTCGCGTTCGTAGGATTCCTGCATCCCCGCATACCGGGCGAGGAAGTAGCCGTGTCCCGGATGCTCGGCGCGGGTGGCCTCCGCAGCGAGGATGCTGTAGAGCGCGATGAGCCCGGGGATGCCCTCGTTCCGCCGGGCCTGGGCGACGATCGTGTCGGGGAACCGGAGGTCGTCGTCGGGGCGACCGCCCGACGTGTCGAGTTCACCGCCCCGCTCGTCGCGGCGGGCCAGCACCGCGAGGAGCAGATCCTCCTTGCCGCCGAAGTGGTGCTGGAGCGTGCTCAGCCCGATGCCGGCCGCGGCCGCGATCTCGCGCAGCGAGCTGCCGTGGTAGCCACGCGTGGCGAACACCCGGTACGCCTCGTCCACGATCTGCTGCCGGCGCTCGGCCGACTTCGCGTATGGGCCGCGCCGGCGCGCGGGTTGCCCGGGCTCGGCTCCGCCCATGCCCACCTCCAAATTAGGTCAGTTGAACAATTTTCGACTACGGTCGATGCTAGCCCTTCCACACCGCAGTGACCATCCAAGGAGCATCGTGCCGTCTCCCGTCCTTCTCGCCGACACCGCGCCCTCCTCCGGCGCTCTCCGTGCGCCCCGCTCCTGGCTGCACACCGACGCGCCGACGCTCTCGCTGAACGGCGACTGGCGGTTCCGGCTCTCCCCCACCGCCGACCTCCCGGACGACGTCGCACGCACCGACCTGGACGACGCCGGCTGGGACACCCTTCCGGTCCCGGCGCACTGGGTCCTGCACGGCGACGGCCGCTACGGGCGCCCGATCTACACCAACGTGCAGTACCCGTTCCCGATCGAGCCGCCCTTCGTGCCCGACGAGAACCCGACAGGCGACTACCGGCGCCGGTTCGACCTTCCGGGCGGGTGGCCCCCGACGCCCGCGTCGTGCTGCGCTTCGACGGTGTCGAATCGCTCTACCGGGTCTGGCTGAACGGTGTGGAGGTCGGCTCCGCGAGCGGCAGCCGGCTCGCCCACGAGTTCGATGTGACCGAGCAGGTCCGCGCCGAGGGGAACCTTCTCGCCGTGCGCGTGCACCAGTGGTCGGCGGCGAGCTACCTGGAGGACCAGGACCAGTGGTGGCTGCCCGGCATCTTCCGCGACGTGACGCTCAGCGCACGCCGCCCCGACGGTCTGGAGGACGTCTGGCTCCGCACCGCGTTCGCGGACGGCGCCGGCACGCTCGTCCCCGAGGTCACCGCGGGCGCGGCCGCCTTCCCGGTCATCCTGCGCGTCCCCGAGCTCGGCGTGGAGGCCGTCTGGGAGTCGGCCGCCGACGTCGCCGCGATCGAGGTCGGGCCGGTCGAGCCGTGGACCGCCGAGACCCCACGGCTCTACGACGCCACGGTCGCCGCCCAGGGCGAGACCGTCTCGCTGCGCCTCGGCTTCCGCACCGTGGAGATCCGCGGCGACCGGTTCCTCGTCAACGGGCGCCGGGTCGTCTTCCACGGGATGAACCGGCACGAGACGCACCCCGAGCGCGGCCGGGTCTTCGACGAGGAGCACGCCCGCGCCGACCTGATCCGGATGAAGCAGTTCAACGTGAACGCCATCCGCACGAGCCACTACCCGCCGCACCCGCGCCTCCTCGACCTCGCCGACGAGCTGGGCTTCTGGGTGATCCTCGAGTGCGACCTGGAGACGCACGGCTTCGAGAAGGCCGGTTGGCGGGACAACCCGAGCGACGACCCGCGCTGGCGCGACGCCTACCTGGACCGCATCCGGCGCACCGTGGAGCGGGACAAGAACCATCCCGCGATCGTGCTGTGGTCGCTCGGCAACGAGTCCGGCACCGGCGCGAACCTGGCCGCGATGTCCGCCTGGGCGCACGACCGCGACCCCGAGCGTCCGGTGCACTACGAGGGCGACTACACCGGCGAGTACACCGACGTCTACTCGCGGATGTACTCGTCCGTCCCGGAGACCGAGCAGATCGGCACGGACGGCTCGCTCGCCCCGCTGCTCGGCTGCACGCCGGCGCAGGGTGCGCGTCAGCGGACCAAGCCGTTCATCCTCTGCGAGTACGCCCACGCGATGGGCAACGGCCCCGGCGCGCTCGACCAGTACGAGGCACTGGTGGACTCTCACCCGCGGCTGCACGGCGGGTTCGTCTGGGAGTGGCGCGACCACGGCATCCTGACCCGCACGGCGGACGGCGCGCCCTACTATGCGCACGGCGGGGACTTCGGGGAGGTCGTCCACGACGGCAACTTCGTGATGGACGGCATGGTGCTGTCGAACGACGTGCCTACCCCCGGCCTGCACGAGTTCGCGGCGGTGGCGCAGCCGGTCGCGCTGGCGTTCGACGGGGACGAGGTGGTCGTGAGGAATCGGCGGCACAGCGCGAGCACCGCCGACCTGACGCTGCGCTGGACGGTCGAGCACGACGGGCGCGAGGCGGCCTCCGGGACACTCGACCTCCCGGTGGTGGAGGCCGGCGACTCGGCCCGGGTGCCGCTGCCCGACGTCTCCGTCGCCGAGGACGCCGAGACGTGGCTCACGGTGACGGCCGTGCTCGCCGCCGACACGGCCTGGGCTCCTGCCGGTCACGTCGTCGCCCGGGCGCAGCTCGACCGCTCGGCCGCCCGGCGCCTGCGGCCCGCCCGACGCCCCCACGACTGGAGGGAGGCAGAGGGCACACTCACTCTCGGCCCGACCTCCTTCGAGAGCGGCCGCCTCGTCGCCCTCGCCGGGCGAGCCGTCGCCGGGCCGCGCCTGGAGCTGTTCCGCGCCCCGACCGACAACGACGAGGGCGCGGCGTACGGCGACCTCGCCTACAGCGACGCGAGCATCGTCGGCGTCCCCAGTGCGAGCCTCTGGCGGGAGCAGGGCCTCGACCGGCTGACGCACCGACTGGTCGCGGTGCACGAGGCAGAGGACGCCGTGCGGACCGTCACGCGCGTGGCGGCGGCGAATTCCGTGCACTTCGTGACCGTCGAGACCATCTGGACGCTGACCGACGGCGAGCTCGACCTCCGGGTGGAGATCGAGCCGTCCACCGGCTGGTCCAGCGTGTGGCCGCGGATCGGCGTGCGGTTCGACCTCCCCGACCGCGACGGCGTCGTCGACGGCGCCGAGTGGTTCGGCACCGGTCCGCTGGAGTCCTACCCCGACAGCACTCGCGCCGCCTCCGTCGGCCGGTTCCGCGCCGGCATGGAGGAGCTGAACGTGGAGTACGCCCGCCCGCAGGAGACCGGGCACCGCTCTGCCGTCCGGGAGGTCGACCTGGGCGCGTTCGGCTTCACCGCGTTCCCGGACGGCCGCGGACGCCTCCCGGGCTTCTCGCTGTCTCGGCACACACCCCAGCAGGTCGCCGCGGCGGACCACCCGCACGAGCTGCCGGAGTCCGACACCACCTACCTGTTCGTGGACGCCGCCCAGCACGGCCTCGGCTCGCGCGCGTGCGGCCCGGACGTCTGGCCGCAGTTCGCCCTCCGTGCCGAGGCCCGCACCCTCCGCCTCCGCTTCCGCGCCTGAGCAGCCATCGCTTCCTCACTTTCTCCCGCTCCGGACCGGCGTGTCGCGGGACAAAGTGAGGAAGCGATGGCTGCGGGGGGGGGGGGGGCTATTTGTTGAGGGGGTCATGTCGGCGTAGCGGTCGCCGACGGGGGCGGCGACGGCGTCGAGGCGGGCGAGCTGCTCGGGCGTGAGGTCGAGGTCGGCAGCGGCGACGTTCTGCTCCAGGTTCTCGACCCGACGCGTGCCCGGGATGGGCGCGAGGTCGTCGCCGCGGGACAGCAGCCACGCAAGCGCGACCTGGCCCGGCTTGGCGCCGGCCTCCCGCGCGACCTCGTCGACCTGCTCCACGATGCGGATGTTGGCCTCCAGGTTGTCGCCCTCGAACCGCGGGTTGAAGCGGCGGAAGTCGTCCTCGGCGAGCTGGTCGAGCGAGCGGATCGAGCCGGTGAGGAAGCCGCGGCCGAGCGGCGAGTACGGTACGAAGCCGATTCCGAGCTCGCGCACCGTCGGCAGCACCTCCGCCTCGGGGTCGCGCGTCCACAGCGAGTACTCGGTCTGCACCGCGGTCACCGGGTGCACCGCGTTGGCGCGCACGATGGTCTCCGGCGCGGCCTCCGACAGCCCGTAGTGCCGGATCTTGCCCTCCTCGATCAGTTCCTTCAACGCGCCGACGGTCTCCTCGATCGGCGTGCCCGGGTCCATCCGGTGCTGGTAGTAGAGGTCGATGCGGTCGGTCTGCAGCCGCTTCAGCGAGCCCTCGACCGAGAGCCGGACGTTCTCGGGTGAGCCGTCCAGACCGCGCTCGCCCTTCGACCGGTGCAGGATGGTGCCGAACTTGGTGGCGATCACCACCTGGTCGCGGCGGCCTCCGGCGAAGGCGCGGGCCAGCAGCTCCTCGTTCGTGTAGGGGCCGTAGATCTCCGCGGTGTCGAAGAAGGTGACCCCGAGGTCCATCGCCCGGTGGATGGTCCGGATCGACCCGGCGTCGTCGTCGCCGGCCCCGGTGTAGAACGCGCTCATGCCCATGCAGCCGAGGCCGAGTCGCGAGACCTCGAGCTTCTCCGTACCCAGTGTGATCGTCATCAGTGCCATGCCTTCACGATATCCCCGTGTCCCCGGCGGCTGGTACGGTCGCGGCATGGCCCTCACGAAGTACTACGTCGCCTCTTCCATCGACGGCTTCATCGCCGACCTGCATGACCGCATCGAGTGGCTCATGCAGTTCGGCTTCGAGGAGTTCGACGAGCATTACCAGCAGTTCATCTCCGGCATCGGCGCGCTCGTGATGGGCGCCACGACGTATGAGTTCGTGCTCGGCGAGCAGGGGCCGTGGCCGTACCAGGACATCCCCACCTGGGTGGTCACCCACCGCACGCTGCCGGTCCCGGAGGGCGCGGTCGTCACGTTCTTCTCCGGCGACATCGCCCAGCTCGACGCCGAGCTGCGGGACGCCGCAGACGACCGGGACGTGTGGATGGTCGGCGGCGGCGCGCTCGCGGCCCAGTTCGCCGACCGCGGCCTGATCGACGAGCTGCACGTCACCTACGTGCCGGTGCTGGTCGGCTCGGGCAAGCCGCTGCTCCCGGTCGCCGAGGCCAGCCGCCCCTCGTGCTCTCCGGCACCAAGACGTTCCCCTCCGGCGCCGTGGAGCACGTCTACCGCTTCGCCTGACCCCCGCCCGCCGCCGAAGGGCGGGAGCAGAGCGACAGGGTCAGGCGCGGCGCTTCTTGGCGGCGACGCCCTCGGCGGGCTCGTCCGCGGGCAGGGGGCGGGCGATCGGGATGCGGCTGCCCAGCACCTGCGCGACCAGGTCGCGTGCGATCTTCTGCGGCGTGAGCCCGGCGTCGTCCAGGATCTGGCTGCGCGTCGCATGGTCGATGAACGCGTCGGGCAAACCGAGCTCGTCCACCGCAGTGTCGATGCCGGCCTCGCGAAGGTCCTGGCGCACGCGCGTGCCGATCCCGCCGACCCGGATGCCGTCCTCGATCGTCACGACGATGCGGTGGTCGGCGGCCAGGCTCAGGATGCTGCGCGGCACCGGGACGACCCAGCGCGGGTCCACGACGGTCGCGCCGATCCCCTGCGCCGCGAGCCGGTCGGCGACCTTGAGCCCGAGGTCGGCCATCGGGCCGACCGTCACGAGCAGGACATCCTTGCTGTCGGACTCGCGCAGCACGTCCACGCCGTCCTCCAGGCGCCGCAGCGCGGGGATGTCCGCCTGCACGTCGCCCTTCGGGAACCGCAGCACGGTCGGCGCGTCGTCGACGGCCACGGCCTCCGCCAGCTCCTCCCGGAACCGGGAGCCGTCGCGCGGCGCGGCGAGCCGGATGTTCGGGACCACCTGCAGGATCGCCAGATCCCAGATGCCGTGGTGGCTCGGCCCGTCCGGACCGGTGACCCCGGCGCGGTCGAGCACGAACGTGACGCCGGCCTTGTGCAGCGCGACATCCATCAGCACCTGGTCGAACGCCCGGTTGATGAAGGTGGCGTAGATCGCGACGACCGGGTGGAGGCCGCCGTACGCGAGGCCCGCCGCGCTCGTTGCAGCGTGCTGCTCGGCGATGCCGACGTCGTGCACCCGGTCGGGGAACCGCTCCGCGAATTTGTGCAGGCCGGTCGGTCGCAGCATCGCGGCGGTGATGCCGACGATCTTCGGGTTCTTCTCGGCGAGCTTCACGATCTCGTCGGAGAAGACGCCCGTCCAGCTCTGCCCGGTCGAGCTCTCGAGGGCCTCACCGGTCTCCGGGTCGATCTGGCCGACCGCGTGGAACTGATCGGCGGCGTCGCGCAGGGCCGGCTCGTAGCCACGGCCCTTCTGCGTGATCGCGTGCACGATGACGGGCGCGCCGTAGTTCTTCGCCTGGCGCAGCGCCTCCTCCATCGCCTCGATGTCGTGGCCGTGCACCGGCCCGATGTACTTGATGTCGAGGTTCGAGTACAGCGACTCGTTGTTGGAGAAGCGGCTGAGGAAGCCGTGCAGGCCGCCGCGGATGCCGCGGTAGAACGACTGGCCGGGAGCCCCGAGCTTGTCGAAGGCCTTGCGGCTGCTCAAGTACAGGTTGCGGTAGCCGCGGCGCGTGCGCACCGTGTTGAGGAATCGCGCCATGCCGCCGATCGTCGGGGCGTAGGAGCGCCCGTTGTCGTTGACGATGATGATCAGCCGGCGGTTGTTGTCGTCGGAGATGTTGTTGAGCGCCTCCCACGTCATCCCGCCGGTCAACGCGCCGTCGCCCACGACCGCGACCACGTGCCGGTCGTTCTGGCCGGTCATCTCGAAGGCGCGGGAGATCCCGTCGGCCCAGCTCAGCGACGACGACGCGTGCGAGCTCTCGACGATGTCGTGCTCCGACTCTGAGCGCTGCGGGTAGCCGGCGAGCCCGCCCCGCTGGCGCAACCGGGAGAAGTCCTGGCGACCGGTGAGCAGCTTATGGACGTACGACTGGTGCCCGGTGTCGAAGACGATCGCGTCCCGCGGCGAGTCGAAGACCCGGTGGATGGCGATCGTCGTCTCGACCACACCGAGGTTCGGCCCCAAGTGCCCGCCGGTCTTGGCGACGTTGGCGACCAGGAACGCGCGCACTTCGGCAGCGAGCTGGTCGAGCTCCCGTTCCGTGAGCCGGTCGAGATCACGCGGCCCGTGGATGGTTTCGAGGATGCTCATGGATTTCAGTGTAGGACCGTGTGAATCGGAGGAGGCTCGGAACCGACGATCCCGAGCCTCCCCGTGACAACGGTCTGGTTACACCAGGCTCCTCAGGACGTACTGCAGGATGCCGCCGTTGCGGTAGTAGTCGGCCTCACCGGGGGTGTCGATCCGGACCACAGCGTCGAACTCGACGGTCTGCTTGCCCTCGGGCGAGTGCTCGGTCGGCTCGGCGACGACGTGCACGGTCTTCGGCGTGCGGCCCTCGTTGAGTTCCTCCAGCCCGGTGATCGAGAAGGACTCGGTGCCGTCCAGCCCCAGCGAGTCGGCGCTCTCGCCGGCCGGGAACTGCAGCGGGACGACGCCCATGCCGATCAGGTTCGAGCGGTGGATGCGCTCGAAGCTCTCGGTGATGACCGCGCGGACGCCCAGGAGGCTGGTGCCCTTCGCCGCCCAGTCGCGCGACGAGCCGGAGCCGTACTCCTTGCCGCCGAGCACGACGAGCGGGGTGCCCTGCGCCTGGTAGTTCTGCGAGGCGTCGTAGATGAACGACTGCGGACCGTCCGCCTGGGTGAAGTCACGCGTGTAGCCACCCTCGACACCGTCCAGGAGCTGGTTGCGCAGGCGGATGTTCGCGAACGTGCCACGGATCATCACCTCGTGGTTGCCGCGGCGCGAGCCGTAGGAGTTGAAGTCCTTGCGGTCGATGCCGTGCTCGTTGAGGTACTGTCCGGCCGGGCTGTCCGCCTTGATGGAGCCGGCGGGCGAGATGTGGTCGGTGGTGACCGAGTCGCCGAGCTTGGCCAGGACGCGGGCGCCGGTGATGTCGGCGACCGGCGTGGTCTCCAGCGTCATGCCCTCGAAGTACGGGGGCTTGCGCACGTAGGTGGACTTCTCGTCCCACTCGAAGACAGAGCCGGTCGGGGTGGCCAGCGACTTCCAGCGCTCGTCGCCCTCGAAGACCGACGCGTACTGGGTGACGAACATGCCCTCGTTGATGGAGGAGTCGATCGTCTGCTGCACCTCGGCGGCGTCCGGCCAGATGTCCTTCAGGAACACGTCGTTGCCGTCGGCGTCGGTGCCCAGCGGGTCCACCTCGAAGTCGAAGTTCATCGACCCGGCGAGCGCGTAGGCGATGACCAGCGGCGGGCTCGCCAGGTAGTTCATCTTCACGTCGGGGTTGATGCGTCCCTCGAAGTTGCGGTTGCCCGAGAGCACGGCGGTGACGGCGAGGTCGCTGTCGTTGACCGCCTGCGAGATCTCGTCCAGCAGCGGGCCCGAGTTGCCGATGCAGGTGGTGCAGCCGTAGCCGACCGTGTAGAAGCCGAGGGCCTCCAGGTCCTTGGTGAGGCCGGCCTTCTCGTAGTAGTCCGTGACGACCTTGGAGCCGGGAGCCAGCGTGGTCTTGACCCACGGCTTGGCCTTGAGGCCCTTCGCGGCCGCGTTGCGGGCCAGGAGGCCGGCGGCCAGCATGACCGACGGGTTGGACGTGTTGGTGCACGAGGTGATCGCCGCGATCGCGACCGCGCCGTGGTCGATCACGAAGTCGGTGCCGTCGCCCAGCGTGACCGGCGTCGGGCTGGAGGCCGTCTTGGGCGCGTGGCTGTGGTGCGTGTGCACGTGGTGGCTGTGGCCGTCCTCCGGCGACAGCTCGCCCGGGTCGGAGGCCGGGAAGGACTCCGAGATGGTCAGGTCGACCAGATCGTGCGAGATGTCCGCGTAGTCCACCAGGTCCTTCTCGAACTGGCCCTTCGCGTTGCTCAGCTCGATGCGGTCCTGCGGGCGCTTCGGGCCGGCGATGGACGGGACGACCGTCGAGAGGTCGAGCTCGAGGTACTCGGAGAACACCGGCTCGTTCGCCGGGTCGTGCCACAGGCTCTGCGCCTTCGAGTACTCCTCGACCAGGGCGACCTGCTCCTCGCTGCGGCCGGTGAGGCGCAGGTAGTCGAGGGTGACGTCGTCGATCGGGAACATCGCGGCGGTGGAGCCGAACTCGGGGCTCATGTTGCCGATGGTGGCGCGGTTGGCCAGCGGGACCTCCGCGACGCCGGCGCCGTAGAACTCCACGAACTTGCCGACCACGCCGTGCTTGCGCAGCATCTGCGTGATGGTGAGAACGACGTCGGTCGCGGTGACGCCGGTGGGGATGGCGCCGGTGAGCTTGAAGCCGACGACCTTCGGGATGAGCATGGAGACCGGCTGGCCGAGCATGGCCGCCTCCGCCTCGATGCCGCCGACGCCCCAGCCGAGCACGCCGAGGCCGTTGACCATGGTGGTGTGCGAGTCGGTGCCGACGCAGGTGTCCGGGTAGGCGAGCAGCTCGCCGCCGACCTCGCGGGTCATCGTGACGCGCGCCAGGTACTCGATGTTCACCTGGTGGACGATGCCGGTTCCCGGCGGGACGACCTTGAAGTCGTCGAACGCGGTCTGGCCCCAGCGCAGGAACTGGTAGCGCTCGCCGTTGCGCTCGTACTCGATGTCGGTGTTGCGCTCCAGCGCATCCGCCGTGCCGAACAGGTCGGCGATGACAGAGTGGTCGATGACCATCTCGGCCGGGGCGAGCGGATTGATCTTGTCCGGGTCGCCGCCGAGCGACGACACGGCCTCGCGCATGGTGGCGAGGTCGACGATGCAGGGGACGCCGGTGAAGTCCTGCATGATGACGCGGGCCGGTGTGAACTGGATCTCGGTGTCGGGCTCCGCCTCCGGGTCCCAGCCGCCGAGGGCCTTGATGTGGTCGGCGGTGATGTTGGCACCGTCCTCGGTGCGCAGCAGGTTCTCCAGCAGCACCTTGAGGCTGAACGGGAGCTTCTTGTAGCCGTCGACCGTGTCGATCTTGAAGATCGTGTAGTCCTTCGACCCCACCGTCAGGGTGCTTTTCGCACCGAAACTGCCGAACTCTGAATCAGTCGTAGCTGACACTGTGCCTTCTCCTTCGTCGGCAGGCGAGATCCCGCGCGCCGTGTCCATCTTTGTCGTGCGTCGAAGCCTGTTTCCAGCAAGGTAATCCTAAGTGGTGGCACCAGGAAAGTATCTTGACGTCGAGATAAAATCTAGCACGTTCAGACCCGGTCGAACACCAGGCCGCGCCGCCGGGCGAAGCGGTAGAACAGCTCGATGCCGGCCGCTCCCACCGCCCCCACCGCGATGCCCCACAGCAGTGCCGTGTCGAGCGAGAGGTGCATCTCGAAGAAGCTCGCGGCGCCCGGGATGACGCACACCAGCACGAACGCCGTCGCCACCCCGCCGAGCAGGAACCAGCGCCAGGTCGTGAGCGGCCGGGTGAGGACGCACAGGATCCAGAGCGACACGCAGAACAGCGCCACCGTCGTCACGCTGCGCGCCTCGTGCAGCGGGATGGAGCGGTGCAGGGGCGCGTACGCCACGACCGCGGTCAGCCCAGCGATGACGCCGCTCGGGATCGAGTACCGCAGGATGCGCGAGAGCACGCCCGGCGTGTAGATGCGCTTGTTCGGCGCCAGCGCCAGGAAGAAGGAGGGGATGCCGATCGCCAGCGTCGACACCAGCGTGAGCTGGCGCGGCAGGAACGGGAACGGCCACAGCACGACGGCGCTGAACAGGGCGAGCAGGATGCCGTAGACCGTCTTCGCCAGGAAGATGTTGGACACCCGCTCCACGTTGGCGATCACCCGCCGGCCGGAGGCGAGCACGTCCGGCAGCCGGTCGAAACGGTTGTCGAGCAGCACCAGCCGGGAGACGGCCTTGGTCGCCGCCGTCGCCGTTCCCATCGCGATGCCGAGGTTCGCGTCCTTGATGGCCATCGCGTCGTTCACGCCGTCGCCGGTCATCGCCACCGTGCGGCCCTGGCGTTGCAGCAGGCCGACGGCCGTGCGCTTCTGCTCCGGGCTCACCCGGCCGAAGATGCTGGACCGCTCCAGCGCGGCGGCCAGGTCGTCGTCTGTCTCCAGGGTGGAGGCGTCCACGGCCTCGCCCTCCATGTTCAGCGCCCGGGCGACGGCCTCCACCGTGACCGGGTTGTCACCCGACATCACGACCACGCGGACGGCCTGCTCGCCGAAGTAGCCCAGCGTCTCCGGGGCCTCCGGTCGCAGCGTCTCCCCGAGCACGACCAGCAGCGCCGGCTGTACCCGCACGTCGTCGAGCGGGACGTGCGTGCCGTGCGGGAGCGGGTCGATCGCCCGCGCGAGCGCCAGCGTCCGCCGCCCGGTCGAGGCGATCGACGTCGCGCGCCGCAGCGCCTCCTCGTGCCCGGCGAGCACGCGCTCCGGCGCGCCCAGCACCCACGCGCTCTCCTCGTCCGCCACACGCATGACGAGTCCGCTGTACTTGGTCGCCGAGCTGAACGGGATGCGCCGCTCGACCCGGAACCGGTCGCTCCGGAACCCGGTCGAGAGGATGCCGGACGTCGCGTTCCCGGTATCATCCGCCCCGAACGCCGCGAGCGCGATCTCCGCGAGCTCGGTCGGGACGTCCCCGATCGCCTCGGTGCCCTCCAGCACCAGCTCGCCGGTGGTGAGCGTCCCGGTCTTGTCGAGGCAGAGCACATCGACGCGCGCCAGCACCTCCACCGCCGCCAGCTCCTGCACCAGCACCTTGCGCGCGGCGAGCTGGATGGCGGCGACCCCGAACGCGAGGCTGGTCAGCAGCACCAGCCCCTCCGGGATCATCCCGACCACGGCAGCGACCGCGTCGAGCAGCGCCCGCCGCCAGCGGGAGTCCGTGAAGAGCTCGGTGAAGCCGCCGTAGGCGAGCACCCGGCCGATGATCGTCACCAGGATGATCGGGCCGAGGATCCAGGAGAGGTAGACGAGGATGCGGTTGGTCGCGTCGCGCAGCTCGGAGTGCACGAGCGAATGCCGGCGGATCTCGCTGGTCAGCTTGCTCGCGTAGGAGTCCGCTCCCACCGCGGTGACGATCGCATAGCCGGTGCCCGTGGCGACTGGGAGCCGGAGAGCAGCCGGGCGCCCTCGTCCTTGAACACCGGGTCGGACTCCCCGTCAGCAGCGACTCGTCCACCGAGAGCCCCGTGCTCTCGGCCACGACCGCGTCGGCGGGGATCTGGTCGCCCGGGCGCAGCACCAGGAGGTCGTCGAGCACGACGTCCTCCAGCGCGATCGCGACCACCTGCCCGTCTCGGCGGACCCGGCTCTCCGGCGCCGCCAGCAGGGCCGCCCGGTCGAGCACGCGCTTGGCCCGCACCTCCTGGACGATGCCGATCAGGGCGTTGACGACCACGACGCCGTAGAAGAAACCGTCCCGCAGGTCGCCGAGCAGCAGCACCGCGATGAAGCAGCCGGTGAGGATGCCGTTGAACAGCGTGAAGATGTTCTCGCGCAGGATGTCGGAGATCGACCGCGACCCCGGCTGGCGCTGGAGGTTGACGCGGCCGTCCGCGCGGCGCTCTGCGACTTGCGCGGCGCTCAGCCCCTCCCTGGTGCGCGCGTCGAGCATCCTCCCCTCCTGGACTCGTGCTAGCCGGCGCTGTCGCCGTGCGGCTTCTGGGCCGTCGATTGCGGCCTCTGCGGGAACTGCCCCTTCACCACGAACCACGTGATGAGCAGCAGCGGAGCATAGAGCGGGACGCCCATCAGGAGCTTGGTGAGGGCGAGGGCGCTGGTGGCGGCGTCGGTGTGCGCCAGATAGAGCGGCACCTGCACGAGCAGTCGAGCGGCGAAGAGCAGGAACCAGAGGAACGTCAGGGCCTGCATCACCCGGAACTTCGACTTCACCGACCGCCACGCGAGCCCGTCGCCCATGAGGTAGCCGGCCGCGAGGCCGATCAGCGGCCAGCGGATCAGGATGGAGATGAGGAGCGCGGCGGCATAGGCCGCGTTCGTCCAGATCCCCAGGATGAAGTTGTCCTCGCCGCGCCCGGTGATGAGCGCGAGGATCGCGGAGATCCCGACGCCGATCAGGCCGGCCAGTGCCTGGGTGACCGGCGTCTTGCCGACGATCCGCACCGCTGTGAAGACGACGGCGACGGCGACCGAGACGCCGATCGACAGCGGGACGTTCTGCGTGAACGTGAAAAGGATGAGGAAGACCAGTCCGGGGAGGATGGTCTCCAGCAGGCCGCGCACGCCGCCGAGGGCGGAGAGCAGCGCGGTGCCGGTCGGCGTCTCGCCGTCGACGAGCTGGCCCATGCCGGAGTTGCGCGCGGCCTTGGCCAGGCTCTCGCCGAGCGTGGAGGCGACCGGGTCGCGCTCCTCGTCCCCGGGCTCCGGGCGGTGCTGCTCGGTCACGTCGCGCCCACCGCTCACAGCGAGCTGTATCCGCTGTCGCCGGTGCTCGGGGCCGACGGCATGCGCAGCGGGATGAGGTCCCGCGGCGGCATGGGGTGTTGCCGCGCACCACGACGATGCTGCGGAAGAGGTCCTCCACCAGCGCGGCGGCCTCCGGCTTCACGGCCGCGTCACCGGCGATCACGCCGCGCAGGAACCAGCGCGGGCCGTCGACGCCGACGAAGCGCGCGACGCGGGTCTCGCCCGGGCGCCCTGCGGCGCGGCGATGGGGATCTCGGCGACCAGCTCCGGGCCGAACACCCCGTCGCGCTCGCTCACGCGGCCGCCCTGGCGCTGCACCTGCTCGGCGATCTGGCCGCGGATCTCGTGCCAGAGGCCCGTGGAGCGCGGAGCGGCGAACGGCTGCACCTGCAGGGTCGAGTTCGCGTAGTCGAGCCCGACGGCCACGACGCGCTGCGACTCCTCCTCGACCTCCAGGCGGAGGTGCAGGCCCTCGCGGGGCAGGATCTTGACGCCGCCGAGGTCGACGTAGGGACGGACCGGGTTCGCCTCGCTGTCGTCGAGGGGACCTTCGATCTCCCGATCCTCCGGCGCGGACTTCTCCACGTCCTGAGGCTCGGCCTCGCCGGGGGTGTCGATGCTGTCGGTCAAGCGTGATCTCCTGCCTGGGTGACGGTGTAGCCGGACGAGCCGAAGCCCGCGGTGCCGCGGTGGCTGTCCGGGAGGGTGTCGACGGGGATGAACCGGGCCTGCGCGACCGGCATGACGATCAACTGCGCGATCCTGTCGCCGACGGCGATATCGTACGACATCGACCTGTCCGTGTTCAGGACGGTCACCTTGATCTCGCCGCGATAGCCTGCGTCCACGGTGCCCGGCGCGTTGACGATGGTGATGCCGTGGCGCATGGCCAGGCCGCTGCGCGGCACCACGAAGCCGACGTAGCCCTCCGGCAGCGCGATCGAGACCCCGGTCGGGACGGTGTGCCGCTCCCCCGGCGCCAGCGTGACGGGCTCCGCCGCGCACAGGTCGGCGCCCGCGTCACCGGGGTGGGCGTACACGGGAAGGCGGTCGGCGACGATCGGGACGTCCACGGTTTCGGTCACGTGTCGAGGGTAGTGCACGAAGGATGATCGAATAGTCCCATGGACCTCTACCGAGAACGGCTGTGGGCGACCCCCTGGCTCTTCGTCTCCACCATCCTCGTCGTGCCCGCCGTGATGCTCGTCTTCGCCCCGATCAACTTCGCCGTCGGCGTCGTGCTGGCGATCGTCTTCTACGCGGCGATCGTGATCGCGCTGCTCGCCTCCGCTCCCGTGGTCCGGGTGACCGCGGCCGAGCTCACCGCAGGGAACGCGAGGATCCCGCTGGAGTTCATCGGGGAGCCGAAGGCGTTCACCGGCGAGGAGGCGACGATGGAGCGCGGCCAGCGGCTGGACGCGCGCGCCTGGCTGCTCATCCGCGGCTGGATCAAGCCGGTCGTGAAGGTGCCGGTGCTCGATGTGGACGACCCGGCGCCCTACTGGCTGATCTCGACAAGAAACCCGGACCAGCTGGTCCGGGTTCTCGATGAGGCCCGGCGTCCTCTGTAGTCCCGTTCGGGGCTCATCGGCGTCGGGCGTGCGGTGCGTCGCTCAGGCGGCGCACTCCATGCAGATCGGTCCGAGCTTGGTCTCGTGGTCGATCTGCGAGCGGTGCTTCACCAGGAAGCAGTTCACGCAGGTGAACTCGTCGGCCTGGGGAGGCAGCACCACGACGTCGAGGTCGAGGTCCGACAGGTCGGCGCCGGGGAGCTCGTAGCCGCCCGGGTTGTCGGCGTCTTCGACGTCGACGACACCAGACATCTTGTCCGGAACTCGCTCCTTGAGGGCCTCGATCGACTCGGAGTCGTCCTCGGTCTTCCGCGGTGCGTCGTAATCCGTTGCCATGCCCATCCACTTCTCGTCGTACGGCCGATTCTCGCAATCGGCGGCCATAGTTTGCATCAATCGCCTGCGAATAGCAAAACCGCGCAGGAGCCTCTCAGCGTTTGCTCGGTGTTCAACTTCCGGCACGCCCGCGGTATTCCCCGGAAGTCCCCCGTTCTCGTGGCATTCTGGGCCCGAACGAACGCGAGCTCGGAAGGCATCACAATGCAGGATTTGAAGGTCATCGGGGTCGAGAACGGTGCGATCGTCGCCGTCGGCGACGACGGTGAACGCTTCCGCATCGCCGTCGACGACACGCTGCAGTCGAAGATCCGGCAGGTGCGACAGCAGGCGTCCGCCGAAGTCCCCAAACTGTCCCCGCGGGAGATCCAGGCCCACATCCGTTCGGGGATGTCCGCCGACGACGTCGCGGCGGTCACGGGCGCGCCCCTGGAGTACGTCCAGCGCTTCGAGGGCCCGATCGTGGCCGAGCGCGAGCACGTGGTAGCGAGCGCCCTCAGCGTCCCGGTCCGCACGGCCGCCGAGGTCGACCCACTGGGCGAACCCGACACGTTCGGCTCCGTCATCCGCGACCGCCTCGCCTCGCTCGGCGTGGCCGGCGAGCGCTGGGCGAGCTGGAAGGACGCCGAGACCGGCTGGATCGTGAAGCTCGAGTTCACCGCCGACGAGATCGACCACGACGCCCGCTGGAGCTACGACCTCCGCAAGCACGCGCTCGCACCGCTCAACTCGGAGGCCACTACGCTCTCCCAGGCCGGCGAGCTGCGCGGGGGCGCCCTCATCCCGCGCCTGCGCGCCGTCCTCCCGCACGAGGGCGAGCCGGACAGCTCCCGCTTCGACAGCGGAGCCTTCACCTTCCCCGCCCCCGGCATCGACCTGCTCGGCCCGGAGGTCACCCAGCCCATCGAGCCGCTGGAGCCGCACGCTCCCGGCCGTGCCAACAACTCCATCACGGTCTCCGCGATCAAGCGCGCGGACGAGACGCCGCGCGACCTGCACCAGACCGCCGACCTCCTGGAGGCGCTGCGGCGCCGCCGCGGGGAGCGCGAGGCCGCCGGCTACGAGGAGCCGGCACCGCGGAACGACCGCGGCGACCGGAACGGCCGCCACGAGCAGGTCGAGCAGCCGACGCTCCTCGACCCGATCACGCCGTTCCGGGTGGTCGAGGAATCCATCACAGTCATCGAGGAGTTCGGTCCGCCCCCGGCGTCCCCGCCCTCGGGTACCCCGACCTCCAGCGCCCCCACGCCTCCTCCGCCCGCGCCGCTGTCCTCCACCCAGGAGCAGACCCCGGTCTCGAACGGACGCCGCAAGGGGCGGGCCGCGATGCCGAGCTGGGACGAGATCGTCTTCGGCGCGCGCACGGACGACGACCTGGCCTGAGGAAGACGACCTGGCCTGAGGCACCGGGCGGCTATGCCGCCGCGCCGAACCGCAGCAACGGCACCCGCGTCTCCTCCGCCGTGAGCGAGCCGTGCTGGCCGATCATGCTGCGCCCGGTGCGCTGCGGGTCGCGCGAGTCGTAGTAGGCGATGCGCTTGCGCGCGGCGACGAGCACGTCGCCGATCCGCGGCGCCACCTCGGGCGCGACCTGCGGGCCGAACCAGCCCGCCCCGATCGCCTCCGCGCGGGTCGCGATCCACGAGCGGCCGCCCTCCGCCTCGTGCCAGCGCGCCGCCACGTCGTCCGCGCGCGTGCCTTCCTGTGTATAGAGGTGCAGCAGCCGCGGCTCGCCCGCGATCTCCGCCACGCCCTCCAGGAGCTCGGGCGCGGTGTCGTAGAGCACGTGCCCGCTCTCGGGGATGTCGACGATGCCGTGGTCGGCGGTGACCAGCATGCCGTGGCCCGGGCCGAGGGAGGCGGCGAGCCCGGAGACCAGTGCGTCCAGCGTCTCCAGCTCGGCCGTCCAGCGCGGCGACTCCCAGCCGCGCGCGTGGGCGGCCTGGTCGAGTTCGGCGACATAGAGGTAGGTGAGCGCCGGCCCGGGCGTGCGCAGTACCTCCCGCGCGGCGTCGAAGCGGGCGGCCATCGTGCGGCCGCCGATGAACTCGGCGCCGCGCAGCACGGCGTGCGTGAAGCCGGAGTCCGCGTACGCGGGGACGCCGAGCGCGAAGGAGCCGACACCATCGGCCGCCGCGCGCTCGAAGACGGTCTCCGCGCGCTGCCAGGTGGCCGGGTCCATCCGGTCGTCCCAGCCGTTGAGCTGGTTGGTCAGCCGGCCCGCGTCGTCGCGCACCCGATAGCCGACGAGGCCGTGCAGCCCCGGCGTCGTCCCGGTCGTCAGCGTCGCGAGCGCGGCGGCCGTCGTGGTCGGGAAGCCCGCGTCGATCGTCGTCGTCTTGCCCAGCCGGGAGGCCAGCGTCCGGGCGTGCCCCTCGCGGGCGCGGAGCGCCGCCGCGCCGAGACCGTCGACCACGACGACGACCACGTGCTGGAGCGGAGGCAGCCCGAGATCGTTGGTCTGCCCACGCAGCGCCCCGAGAGAACTCGGCATCACCGTGGCGAGGCTCGCTCGGGTGGTGAACGCGGCCGGTAGCATGGGGGGCATCCGGCCCAGTCTTTCACAGGTGGGACGGACGGAAGCCGTCGAACCGGCGCGCCTCCTGCCGCCCCATCACCGAATGCACGAATGACACCAGCAGACGACCAGGCCCCGATCACCGAACGCATCGAAGACGTCGACGTCACGACCGAGATGCAGGGCTCGTTCCTCGAGTACGCGTACTCCGTCATCTACTCGCGGGCGCTCCCGGACGCCCGCGACGGCCTGAAGCCCGTGCAGCGGCGCATCCTCTACATGATGACCGAGATGGGCCTGCGCCCGGACCGCGGTCACGTCAAGTCGGCGCGCGTCACCGGCGAGGTGATGGGAAAGCTGCACCCGCACGGCGACAGCGCGATCTACGACGCGCTCGTGCGCATGGCCCAGGACTTCACCCTGCGCGTCCCACTGGTCGACGGGCACGGCAACTTCGGCTCGCTGGACGACGGCCCCGCCGCCGCGCGCTACACGGAGGCGCGCCTCGCCGCCGCCGCGCTGGCCCTCACCGAAGACCTCGACGAGGATGTCGTGGACTTCGTCCCCAACTACGACAACCAGCTCTTGCAGCCGGACGTGCTGCCCGCCGCGTTCCCGAATCTCCTGGTCAACGGCGCCAGCGGCATCGCGGTCGGCATGGCCACCAACATGGCCCCGCACAACCTGGTGGAGGTCGTCGGCGCCGCCCGCCACCTCCTGGCCCACCCCGACGCGACGCTGGACGAGCTGATGGACTACGTCCCCGGCCCCGACCTCCCGAGCGGCGGCACCATCGCGGGCCTGGCCGGCGTCCGCGACGCGTACGCGACGGGCCGCGGCAGCTTCCGGATGCGCGCCAAGGTGGGCGTCGAGTCGATCACCGCGCGCAAGAGCGGCCTCGTCGTGACCGAGCTCCCCTACGGGGTCGGCCCGGAGCGTGTGATCGAGAAGATCAAGGACGGCGTCAACGCGAAGAAGCTGAACGGCATCTCCGACGTGACCGACCTCTCCGACCGGCAGCACGGCCTCCGCCTCGTCATCGGCATCAAGACCGGGTTCAGCCCGGACGCCGTGCTCGAGCAGCTCTACCGGCACACGCCGCTGGAGGAGGGCTTCTCGATCAACAACGTCGCCCTCGTCGCGGGCGGCCCGCAGACCCTGGGCCTGCGCGAGCTGCTGCAGGTCTACCTCGACCACCGCATCAGCGTCGTCACGCGCCGCTCGGAGTTCCGGCTCGCGCGCCGCAAGGAGCGCCTGCACCTGGTCGAGGGCCTCCTCATCGCGATCCTCGACATCGACGAGGTCATCCAAGTCATCCGCACCTCCGACGACACCGACCAGGCGCGCACGCGGCTGCAGCAGGTGTTCGACCTCAGCACGCTGCAGGCCGACTACATCCTGGAGCCGCGGCTCCGCCGGCTCACCAAGTTCTCCCGCATCGAGCTGGAGACCGAGCGCGACCAGCTGGCGGCCGAGATCGCCGAACTGGAGCAGATCCTCGGCAGCACGGCACGCATCGAGGGACTCGTGTCCGACGAGCTGGAGCAGGTCGCCGTGAAGTTCGGCACCCCGCGACGGACGCTCCTCACCGAGGCGAAGCCGTCCATCGCCGGCACGGGCTCGCGCAGCAAGGCGATGACGGTGCAGCTCGAGGTCGCCGACGTACCGTGCCGCGTCTACCTGTCGACCACCGGCCGCATCCTGCGCGTCGACGCGGGCGCCGGAGAGGGCGACGGCCTCGACCGCATCCAGCCGCCGGCCCGGCGCAGCAAGCACGACGCGATCCTGTCCCGGCTCGACGCCACGAGCCGCAGCGAGATCGGCGCCGTCACCGACCGCGGACGGCTCATCCGGTTCTCGCCGGTCGACCTCCCGGCCGCCCCGCTCAACTCGGTGCAGCTCGGCGCGGGCGTGAAGGTGGGCGACTACCTCGCGCTGGCCGACCGCAAGGAGCGCGTGCTCGCGCTCGTCTCGCTGGACTCCCCGCGCGCGATCGCGCTCGGCACGCGGCAGGGTGTGGTCAAGCGGGTGTCGCCCGGCGACTGGGCCAACAAGCCGGAGTTCGAGGTCATCACGCTGAAGGCCGGCGACGCGGTCGTCGGAGCCGTGCAGTCGGCGGACGACGCCGAGCTCGTGTTCGTCTCCAGCGACTCCCAGCTCCTCCGGTTCTCCGCCGGCTCGGTGCGCCCGCAGGGTCGGGCGGCCGGCGGCATGGCCGGCATCAACCTGGCCGCCGATGCCCGCGTGGTGTTCTTCGGCGCGGTGGAGGCCGCCGAGCGCGAGGAGGCGGTCGTCGTCACCATCGCGGTCAGCGACCAGACCCTCCCCGGCGCCGACCCCGGCAGCGGCAAGGTGAGCGACTTCGCCGAGTTCCCGGCCAAGGGCCGCGCGACCGGCGGCGTCCGCTCGCAGCGCTTCCTGAAGGGCGAGACCGAGCTGGCCATCGCCTGGGTCGGCCCCGCGCCCGCGTTGGCCGTCGGCTCCGACGGCGCCCAGCGCGTCCTCCCCGAGGGGGCGCCCGCCGCGACGGCTCCGGCACCCCGCTCGACATGGTCGTCGCCTCCGTCGGCCGCCGCCTCGCCTGACGCCAACGGAGGACTTCCCCCGCCGCCCACCGCGTGTCGTCAGCCAACAGAGGACATCCACACCTCCCAGCCCCGGATCTCCTCCGTTGCCTGCTTCCACCGGCGTGTCGCCGCGGATCTCCTCCGTTGCCTACGCGTCAATACGCGCGCGGCTCAGGTCATCCGCGCCCGCGATGATGAACTCCTTGCGCGGCGCGACATCGTTCCCCATCAGCAATTCGAACACCCGGTTCGCCGCCTCCGCGTCGGAGACGCGCACGCGGCGCAGGGTGCGGTGAGCGCGGTCCATCGTCGTTGTCGCGAGCTGGTCGGCGTCCATCTCGCCGAGACCCTTGTAACGCTGGATGGGCTCCTGGTACTTGCGCCCGCGCTTCTTGAGGTCCGCGAGAACGGCCTGGAGTTCCGCCTCCGAGTAGGTGTAGATCGTCTCGTTCGGCTTCGAGCCCGGGTTGATCGCGACGACCCGGTGCAGCGGAGGCACTGCGGCGAACACCCGGCCCTCCTCGATCATCGGCCGCATGTAGCGGAAGAACAGCGTGAGCAGCAGCGTGCGGATGTGGGCGCCGTCGACGTCGGCGTCCGACATGATGATGACCTTGCCGTACCGCGCCGAGCCCAGCTCGAACGAGCGTCCCGACCCCGCGCCGATCACCTGGATGATGGCCGCGCACTCCGCGTTGGAGAGCATGTCGGAGACCGACGCCTTCTGGACGTTGAGGATCTTGCCGCGGATCGGCAGCAGCGCCTGGTACTCGCTGTCCCTGGCCCGCCTCGCGGTCCCGAGCGCCGAGTCGCCCTCAACGATGAACAGCTCGCTGTTCGCCACGTCGCTCGACCGGCAGTCGACCAGCTTGGCCGGCAGCGAGGACGTCTCCAGCGCGTTCTTGCGGCGCTGGGTCTCCTTGTGGGCGCGGGCCGAGATCCGGCTCTTCATCTCCGCGACGACCTTGTCGAGCACGAGCGCCGACTGCGTCTTGTCGTCGCGCTTGGTCGACGCGAAGCGCTCGGCGAGGGTCTTCTGGATGACGTTGGCCACGATCGTGCGCACCGCCGGGGTTCCCAAGACCTCCTTGGTCTGGCCCTCGAACTGCGGCTCGGGGAGGCGCACGGTCAGCACGGCGGTCAGCCCGGCCATCACGTCGTCCTTCTCCAGCTTGTCCGTGCCCGCCTTGAGCCGGCGCGCGTTCAGCTCCACCTGCTGACGCAGGAACTTGAGCAGCCCCTGGTCGAAGCCGGTCTGGTGGCTGCCGCCCTTCGGCGTCGCGATGATGTTGACGAACGAGCGCATCACGGTGTCGTAACCGGTCCCCCAGCGCAGCGCGATGTCCACCTGGCACTCGCGCTTGAGCTCCGTCGGCACCATCGCGCCGCCGTCGGAGAGCACGGGGACCGTCTCGGTGAAGTGGCCCTCGCCGGTGAGGCGCCAGGTCTCGGTGATCGGGCTGTCCGGAGCGAGGAAGTCCACGAACTCCGAGATGCCGCCGTCGTAGCTGAAGGTGGTCCGCTCGCCCTCCGGGGAGCGCTGGTCGTCGATCGTGATCGCCAGGCCCGGGACCAGGAACGCCGTCTGCCGCGCCCGGCCGATGAGGTCGTCCACCGAGAACTCGGCGCCCGCGGTGAACACCTGGCGGTCGGCCCAGTACCGGATGCGCGTGCCGGTGACGCCCTTGCGGACCTTGCCCGCCACCCGCAACTCGCTGCCGCTCACGAACGGAGAGAACGTGGCGTCGGGGCTCGGCGCGGCGTCGCCGTCGTCGAACACGCCCGGCTCACCGCGGTGGAAGGACATCGCCCAGGTCTTGCCGTCGCGGTCGACCTCGACGTCGAGCCGCTCGGAGAGCGCGTTGACGACCGATGCGCCGACGCCGTGGAGGCCGCCGGAGGCCGCGTACGAGCCGCTGCCGAATTTGCCGCCGGCGTGCAGCTTGGTGAAGACGACCTCCACGCCGGTCAGCCCGGTCTTCGGCTCGACATCGACCGGGATGCCACGCGCCGTGTCGCGCACCTCGACGCTGTCGTCGGGGTGCAGGATGACCTCGATCGCGGTGCCGTGCCCGGCGAGCGCCTCATCGACGGAGTTGTCGATGATCTCCCACAGGCAGTGCATGAGGCCGCGGGAGTCTGTGGAGCCGATGTACATGCCCGGGCGCTTGCGCACGGCCTCCAGGCCCTCCAGCACCGAGAGGTGCCTCGCCGAATAGTCCGAGCTCGCCACGAGCGCTCCTTGTGTTCCGTGCGGTGTTCCGGGTAGCGGGGCGCGCGTTCCGGCGCGGGCCGCATCCTCCAGAGTACGTGCTGCACCAAGCGATCCCGGACCCGACACCCACGGGTCGCGAGGCTACGCGTTGAGCGAAATAGCAGCCGATACGCGCCTCGTCTCCGGGATTACGTGGTTCTATAGACGTACCGAGTTCACCGGTTGCGACGGAAAGGAGCATCACATGTCTACTATCACCTCGGAGAATGGTGCGGTTGACGAGCTCGAGTCGGGGCCGCAACTCACGGCCGCGGACCGCTGCGACAGCTGTGGCGCTCAGGCGTACATCCGCGTCGTGGTCAACAACGGCGAACTCCTCTTCTGCGCCCACCACGGCAAGAAGCACCAGGAGAAGCTCTCGCAGATCGCGCACAGCTGGCACGACGAGACGGCTCGTCTCTTCGAAGAGCAGCGCGCCTAGGTCACCGCGACCCACGCGAACGGGCTGAACGAGCGATGGCAGCTGCCACCGGCGTGCGCAGACGCGCATTCGTCGACCTCGATGTCATCCGCTCGAACGCCACCACCGCGGCCAGCGCGCCGCTCCCCGACTGCACCGCCGATCTCCGCGCGGACGCGTACGGGCACGGGCTCATCCCCGTCGCCCGGACGCTGACCGACGCGGGGGTCGGCGGTCTTCTCGTCTCCCGGGTGGAGGACGCCGCCGCCATCGCGGACGAGGGCATCCCGCTGCCGGTGACCGTCGGTTTCCCGGCCGGCCGGCACGCCAGCGGTCCTGCCCACCTGCTCGGCCCCGAACTGCTCGGGCTCACCGACGCTCCCGGCGTCGCCCCTGCGCTCCGCCTCACCGCAGAGATCATCGCAGTGAAGCGGGTCGGCGCCGATCGCGGCGTCTCGTACGGCTACACCTACCGAACCGACCGCCCCAGCACGCTCGTGCTGGTCGCGCTGGGCTACGCCGACGGCATCCTTCGCGTCGCCTCCAACAAGGCGCCCGTGCTGGTCGGCGACACCACCGGCCGGATCACCGGTCGAATCGCCATGGACCAGTTCGTGGTCGACATCGGCGACGCCGAAGCGCAGCCGGGCGACCCGGTGGTGCTGTTCGGCGACCCGTCCCGCAGCGAGCCGTCGGTGCTCGACTGGGAGGCCGCGCTCGGCGTGGCCGCGCCGGTGATCACGAGCCGGCTGGGCCGCCGGATCGAGCGGATGTACGGGCACTGGATAAGGAAGGCGGCACAGTGACCATCGTGGACGCGATCGCGGAGCCGCTCCCCCGCGCGGTCATCGATCTGGCCGCGCTGCGCCGGAATGTCGCACATCTGACCGCGCTGATCGCTCCCGCCGAGACCATGCTCGCGGTCAAGGCCGATGCCTACGGCCACGGTCTGCTGCCGATCGCCGAGGCCGGGCTGGAGGCGGGCGCGACCTCCCTCGCCGTGCTGGAGGTCTCCGCCGGGCTCGTCCTGCGCGCCGCCGGGATCACGGTCCCGCTGCTGGCCTGGCTGCACGGTGAGGACACCGACTGGCTGGCGGCGATCGAAGCCGACATCGAGCTCGGCATCTCGGCCGTCTGGCAGCTGGAGGCCATCGCGGCCGCGGGCGCCGGCCGACCGGCGGTGGTGCACCTCAAGGTCGACACCGGCCTCAGCCGCAACGGCGCCACCCGCGAACAGTGGCCGCACCTCATCGACGCGGCCCTCGAGCTGGAGAGGCAGGGCGTCGTCCGCATCCGCGCAGCCTGGTCGCACCTGGCCGACGCGTCGATCGCGGACGACGAGGCTGCGCTCGCGGAGTTCCGCAGCGCGGTAGCGGAGGCCGAGGAGCGCGGCGCCCGGTTCGAGATCCTGCACCTCGCGGCGAGCTCGGCCGGCATCCGGATGCCCGAGGCCCGTTTCGACCTCGTACGCTTCGGGATCGCCGCCTACGGCTTCTCGCCGTTCGACGACCGCACCGGCGCCGAGCTCGGGCTGGAGCCCGTGATGCGCTTGGAGGCGCCGGTCGTGGAGATCCACGTCGGCGGCACCACGCACGCGCGGCTCGGGATCGGCTATGGCGACGGCGTCCCGGTGCTCGGCATCGCCAAGACCTCCGTCCTCCTCGCCGGGCAGCGCTGCCGCGTGATCGCGGTCGACGTGGACACCATGATCGTGGACGCCGGCTCGGCACGCGTCGCCGTCGGCGACACCGCGGTGCTGTTCGGCTCCGGACACGATGGCACGGTCACCGCCGAGAAGTACGCCGACTGGGCGGAGACCATCGCGGACGAGATGGTCACGGGCGTTGCCGTCCGGGTCCCCCGCGTCTACGAGAACTAGGCCCCGAGGAACGGTACTCCGAACGGGCCGCCGTCAGAGCGCGACGCCGAGGCGGGCCGCGATGGCGCGACGCGCATTGGCGGCGTAGCGATCTACTCGCTCGGTCTGCGCGACCGGCGCCACCTCACCGCGCAGCGCGGTCTGCAGCATGCGGTCGGCCAGCACCGGGTTCATCGGGAGGACCGGGCCGTGCAGGTGCGTGCCGATCGCGCTCCCGAGCACGACGCCCTCCGTCTTGTCGCCGTTGCCGAAGCCGCTCACGGCCTCGCCGAGCGGAACAGCGCCTGCGGCATCCGCGGTGAAGGTCGTGGTGGCCGAGTGGTTCTCGAAGCCCGCGAGCGTGACGCCGTCGGGCATGCGCACGACGACCTCGGCCACGTGCCGCCGCGACCCCAGCACCGCGCGGGTCGGGAACACCCGGGCGCCGGCGAGCGTTTCGCCGTCCGGCGTCTCGATCTCCTCGCCGAGGAGCTGCCAGCCGCCCGCGATCGCGAGGATCGGCACTCCGGCGTCGCGCCACTGCCGCAGTCGCGGTGCGATCCGCGCCACATCGCCGACGACCGCGCGCTGCGACGAGAGCGGGCCGGAGCCGATGTGCACGATGTCGGCGCTGGCGGGCAGCTCGGCGCCCGGCGCGTGCGTGACGATGTCGACGTCCACGCCGCGCCAGCGTGCCCGCTCGGCCAGGGCGAGCACGTTGCCGGCGTCGCCGTTGATCCCGAGCTCACGCGGGTAGAGGTGCAGGATGCGGAGGACGGTCACGTGTCGCCGCCTTCCAGGTCGAGGAACCCGAGCTGCTTGCGGATGGCCATCATCTGCTCGTAGTTGACGATCATGGTCTTGGTGCCGCGCGACGGCTTGGGCAGCGCGAGGAACGCCTGCAGAGCAGGCCGCAGCTCCGGCATCACCTGGTCGACCTCGATCCCGGCGTAGGCGAACCGCGTCGCGAATTGCCAGGCCTTGGTGCCGGACACGATGTCGACGTGCTCCAGCTTGGAGAGGTCGATGTCGTAGACCCAGGACGGGTCGGGAGTGCCCTCGTCGACCGCGACGAAGACCTGCTCCGGGCTGTGGCTCAGGTAATCGAGGTTGAGCTGGAGGCTCGGCGGGTTCTTCATCATGATGATCTCGATGTCCTCGTCGCCGACCTTCAGCGTCTCGCCGCGGCCGTAGACCGTGCGCAGCGAACTCATCGCCGCGACCACGGCCTCCGATCGGAAGCTCTCGCCGAGCACGCGCCGGGCCATCGCGGTCGCGCCGGCGGCGTCCACCGCGTAGTGGAGGCCGCGCGCGGGCAGGCCGATCCGGATGGACTCTCCGCCCATGGTGAGCTGCGCGCTCTGCGTCTCCAGTTTGCTGACGAACACGGCGGGCACCGGGAGGGCGCCGGCGGCGACGCCGGAGAGGTCCGCCACGTTCGCGAGGCCGTTGGGCGACGACTCGATGATGGCCGGGGCCACCGCGAAGGTCGTCACGTCACGGCCTTCGGCGGCGAGCTCCGCGCCGACGCGGGCGAGGCTGTCGTCGTCGGCGTTCACCACGACGAACTCGCTCGAACGCTCCGCGATCGTTCGCAGCATCCCGATCACACGGGTCGGCTCGAAGAAGCGGTTGAGCTGGTCGATCTGCACGTTCAGCAACAGCGAGCCGCGCGGCTTCAGGACGGTCGCCAGGTCGACGCCGTACGCCTCGTCCACCTCGATCACCCCGACGTCGCCGCGCACGTAGCCGTCGAGCGGCACGTCCGCCAGCAGGGCCGAGGCGATCCCCTGCGGCAGGTTGCCGCCGGACGGGTTCGTGAAGACGTTCAGCCCGTGCTCGCGCAGGATCGCGGTGAGCATGTTGGTGGTCGTCGATTTGCCGTTCGAACCGGAGACGAACACCACGCCGAGCGGGAGTCGGCTGACCGCGCGCTCGAGGAACTTCGGCGCGATCGCGAGCGCGACCCGCCCCGGCACCGCGGAGCCGCCTCCCCGCAGGCGCAGCAGCCGGCGGGCGAGGCGGCCGGCGATGACCGCCAGTCGATAGCGCACCTTACTCGAGGTAGTCGCGCAGCGACTGCGAGCGGGACGGGTGGCGCAGCTTCGCCATCGTCTTCGACTCGATCTGCCGGATGCGCTCCCGCGTCACGCCGAAGGTGTCGCCGATCTGGTCGAGCGTCTTCGGCATGCCGTCGCCCAGGCCGAAGCGCATGCGGATCACGCCCGCCTCGCGCTCGGACAGGGAGTCGAGGAGGCTCTCGAGCTGCTTCTGCAGCATCGTGAAGCCGACCGCGTCGGCCGGCACGACCGCCTCGGTGTCCTCGATCAGGTCGCCGAACTCGCTGTCGCCGTCCTCGCCGAGCGGCGTGTGCAGCGAGATGGGCTCGCGACCGTACTTCTGCACCTCGATGACCTTCTCAGGGGTCATGTCGAGCTCCTTGGAGAGCTCTTCCGGGGTGGGCTCGCGGCCGAGGTCCTGCAGCATCTGGCGCTGGACGCGGGCGAGCTTGTTGATGACCTCCACCATGTGCACCGGGATGCGGATGGTGCGGGCCTGGTCGGCCATCGCGCGGGTGATCGCCTGGCGGATCCACCAGGTGGCGTAGGTCGAGAACTTGAAGCCCTTGGTGTAGTCGAACTTCTCGACGGCGCGGATCAGACCGAGGTTGCCCTCCTGGATCAGGTCCAGGAACTGCATGCCGCGGCCGGTGTAGCGCTTGGCGAGACTGACCACGAGGCGCAGGTTGGCGCCGAGCAGGTGGCTCTTGGCACGCTGGCCGTCGCGGGCGACCCAGCGGAGCTCGCGCTCGAGCTCCTTGGGCATGTTCGGGGTGTTCGCGAGCTTGTCCTCCGCGAACAGGCCGGCCTCGATGCGCATCGCGAGCTCGACCTCCTCCGCGGCGTTCAGCAGCGGGACCTTGCCGATCTGCTTGAGGTAGTCCTTGACCGGGTCGGCGGTCGCGCCGGTGATCGTCGAGGAGTAGACGGGGATGTCGTCATCCTCGTCCACGGCGCGCAGCACGAGCGCGTCGGTCGGCAGCGGGGCATCCGCTGCGGCCTGCACGGCTGCCGCCTCGCCCTTGGGCCCGGACCCCTCGGCGTCGTCCGCCTCCGCGTCGTCGCCCTCGGACTCGGTCTCGGCGGAGTCGTCCGCCTCCTCGGCGGAGTCGTCCTCGTCGATCTCGACCACGGCCTCCTCGTCGAGCTCTTCGTCGTCGTCGCCCTTGGCCTTGGTGCCGGCCTTCTTGGACGCAGTCTTCTTCGCCGGCGCCTTCGCCGTCGTCTTCTTCGCCGCCGGCTTGCTGGCCGCAGCGGTCTCCTCGGTCTCCTCGACCGCCTCGGCCTCGCGGGCCTTGGTTGCTGCACGGGTTGCCATGTGCCTACCTTCCATACAAGCGAGGGCTTTCAAACCGGGCGGGAGGGCATTGGTGCGTCCCCCGTAGCGCCTGCCTGAGGTCGCGTGCGGACATTACTAAGACCCATGTCAAGTCTTGGGCTGTCGCGCCGGGCACCATCAAGTGCTCCGACCCCAGGACATGAACGGGTCCAGGTATCAATTATTGCACGTTCTCGCCAGGCTCCCGACCATCTCGCCGTCGCCACGCGTCAACCAGTGCAACCCACAAGGGGCCCACTTCTATTCCCTCCTCCTCCGCGAGGCGGCGGCGGGTGCGCCGCCGGGCGCGGACGAGGAAGACGACGCCGACGCCGATGATCACGTACTGCACGGCGAACGCCCAGCGGAAGGAGTCGAGCGCGTAGAGTCCGGCGACCGTGTGCGCGGTGTTCTGGGCGTCCAGGGCCACGCCGATGAGGAACATCATCACGAAGCTCGCGAGGAAGCCGCCGACGTTCACGATGCCGTTGGCGGAGCCGAGACTGTGCAGCGGGTTGGAGGTGCGCGCGAAGTCGAACCCGATCAGGGAGCCGGGGCCGCCGATCCCGATCGCCACCAGCACGAGGATCAGGAGCCAGAGCGGCGGCGTCCCCGGCCACAGCAGCAGGAGCGCCCAGACGATCCCCATCATCCCGACGATCGCGAGCACCAGATTGCTGCGCCGCAGCGGGAAGCGCGCCGTCAGCAGGCCGAGGACGGGTCCGGCGATCAGTCCCGCGCCGACGGAGACGATCAGCAGGCCGCTGGCTTCCGCCGGGTCGATGCCGAGCGCGAACACCATGAAGGGCAGGCCCCACATCAGGCTGAACACGGTTCCGGAGGACTGCGTGGTGAAGTGCGACCAGAACCCGAGCTGGGTGCCCGGCCGGGCGAGGCTGATCCGGAGCTGGCGCAGCGACTCGCCCCAGGTCGCCGGGCGCGGTCCCTCGCTCGATCCGGCCGGCCGGTCCCGGATGGTGGCGACGATCCCGACCAGCGCGACCACCGACACCGACGCGGCGCTGAGGAACGCGGCGGTCCAGCCGGACTGGTGGAGCAGCAGCGCGAACGGGACGGCGGACAGCACCTGGCCGAGCTGGCCGATGTTGCCGATCCACTGCGAGAGCTGGGGCACGATGCGGCCGCGGAACCAGGAGTTCACCAGCCGCATGAGCGAGGTGAACACGGTCGCGTCGCCCGCTCCGACGAGGATGCGCCCGACGATCGCGAGCGCGATGGTCGGCGCGAAGGCGACCGTCACCTGCCCGACGACCATCAGGGCGGTGCCCGCGATCATCAGCGCCCGCGAGCCGACCCGGTCGATCAGGACGCCGACCGGCACCTGCATCGCCGCGTAGACGATGAGCTGGACGACCGCCATCGACGAGAGCACCGCGGCTGAGACGTGGAAGCGGTCGGTCGCGGCGACGCCCGCGACGCCGATGCTCGTCCGCTGCATGACGGCCACGAGGTAGGCGAAGACTCCGATCCCGAAGATGACCCAGGACCGACGCGAATTCACCACACGATCCTATGCCCGCTGTGCGAGCGGGACCGTCACGCGGGCGGAACGGGGGGTCGGTTCAGCGGTCGGTGCGCGGGTTCTCGTCGTCGCCGCGGCGGTCGTCGCCGTGCCGGCGGAACGCCAGGAAGTTCTCCAGCTCGGCCGCGATCTCGTCGGCGCTGGGCAGCTCGCCGTCGCGGTCGGTCAGCGGCGAGCGGAGCTGGGTGTCCTCCATGTACGTGTCGTGCCGCTCCTCCAGCGTGCCGACCAGTTTGCCGAGCTCGGCGTTGCCCGCGACCTGCTCATCGATGTTCGCGACGAACTCGCGGTCCTCCTCGCGCAGGCGGTCGGTGGGGAAGATGAGGCCGGTCGCGGCGCTGATGCTCTCCAGCCCCGCGATCGCGGCGGCCGGGTACTCGGTGTCGGCGAGGTAGTGCGGGATGAGCAGGACGAATCCGGCGATCGGGTACGAGAGCTGCTGCAGCCGGTACTCGAGGAGGTGGAGGGCGTTGCCCGGCACCTGCGTCTGCGGCTTCCAGATCGACATCCCCTCGATCAGGTCGCGGCGGTTGCCGCTGACCGTCACCCCGATGGGCCGGGTGTGCGGCACCGGCATCGGGATGGAGTGCACCCAGGTGACGGACTTGACCTTGTAGCGCTCGATGAGCCCCAGCACGGCCTCCGTGAACGCCTCCCAGCGGAAGTCGGGCTCGAACCCGGAGAGGAAGAGGAACGGCTGGCGCAGCTCGTCGTAGACCAGGTGCAGCTTCAACGTCGACGGCTGGTAGTCGGCCAGATGGTCCTGGTCGAAGTAGATGATCGGCCGACGGGCGCGGTAGTCGAGCAGGATGTCGGCGTCGAAGGTCGCCACGACCTCGCTGTCGAGCGTGCCGAGAAGATAGGTGCCGAGCTGGCTGACGCCCGAGCCGGCGTCGGCGAACCCGGTGAGCCCCGCGATCAGCGGCAGGCCCGCCGGCACCACCAGTGCCGGGTTCAGCTCGTAGAGTTCGCCGGGATCTCGCATGCTACAACTCTAGGCCGCACACCCGACGCGGTCGCCGCGCACGGGCCCGGTCGCAGCACGCCCACAGCGAACATGCGGCCTCCGTCGTCGCGCGGCGTTCAGCGGTTAGGGTCGAGACATGACGCCTCCCGCCCTCAGCCTCTCGCCCGCTCCTTCCTCCTCCGCCGACGTCCTCGTGCTCGCGGCGCGCTCCGGCGCGGACGGCGTCACCGTGCTGTCGGGCTCGGCTCCGGACGGGCTGGGCGACGAGCTCGCGGCGGTGGGCTTCGGCGGCGGCAGGGACGAGCTGGTCCGCCTCCCCGGCGCCGCGGGCGGTCCGGGCCTCGCCGTGGTCGGCCTCCCGGAGCCGGCGGACGAGGACGCACTGCGCTACGCGGCCGGCACCGCCATCCGCCAGCTCGCCGGCGTCGGCCACGTTGCGCTCGACCTTCCCGCCGAAGACGACGCCCGGGTCGGCGCCGTGCTGGAGGGCGCGGCGCTCGGCGCGTACGCGTTCACCGAGTACCGCTCCGCGAGCCGCGCGGGCGTCAAGGCGCCGGTCGAGACCATCGAGGTCGTCGGCGCGTCGGCGGACGGCGATGCGCTCGTCGCGCGCGCGGCCGCCGTGTCCGGCGCCGCCGCGCTGGTCAAGGACCTGGTCAACACTCCCCCGATCGACCTCTACCCCGCCTCGTTCGCCTCCCGCGTCGAGGAGGCCGTCGAGGGGCTGCCCGTCACGGTCGAGGTCTGGGACGAGCGCCGGCTCGAGGCCGAGGGCTTCGGCGGCATCCTCGGCGTCGGTCAGGGTTCCGTGCGCCCGCCGCGGCTGGTGAAGGTGGACTACGCGCCGGCCGGCGCCGCGAGGCACCTCGCGCTGGTCGGCAAGGGCATCACCTTCGACTCCGGCGGCCTCTCGCTCAAGCCGGCCTCCGGCATGGTCGGCATGAAGTACGACATGACCGGTGCGGCCACGGTGCTCGCCGTCGCCCTCGCCGCCGCCCGACTCGACCTCCCGGTGCGCGTGACCGCGTGGCTGTGCCTCGCGGAGAACATGCCCTCCGGCTCCGCCATCCGCCCGAACGACGTGCTGCGCATGCGCGGCGGCCGCACCGTGGAAGTGCTCAACACCGACGCGGAGGGCCGGCTCGTACTCGCGGACGGCCTCGTCGCCGCCGGGGAGGAGCACCCGGACGCGATCGTGGACGTCGCCACGCTGACCGGCGCCGCGATGGTCGCGCTCGGCACCCGCTACGCCGCGGTCATGGGCTCCGACGACCTGGTCGGCGACGTCCTCGCCGCCGCGAAGGCGTCCGGCGAGCTGCTCTGGCCGATGCCGCTCGCGAGCGAGCTCCGCGCCACCATCAACTCCGACGTCGCCGACATCGCCAACGCCAACCCGGGGGTGACGGCGGGCGGCATGCTGCTGGCGGGGGTGTTCCTCCAGGAGTTCATCGGCCGCACCGGCGACGAGGACGACGCGCCGCGGATCCCGTGGGCCCACCTCGACATCGCCGGCCCGGCGAAGGGACCGTCCGCACCGTACGGCTTCACCGGCAAGGGCCCGTCCGCCGTCAGCGTACGAGCGCTCATCCGTTTGGCCGAGGACTTTTCCCAGAGGTAGTAGGGTCGTATGGGCAGGAAAATCCTGCCCATGCAACGCCTGCCCCACGTCATCCCCGGGGCAGGATCGTGTCACGAATCCTGATGCGCGAGGAGTAGCTGGGTGTCTGAGCAGAACTTTGACATTGTGGTGCTCGGCGGTGGGAGTGGAGGCTACGCAGCAGCGCTGCGTGCGGCCGAGCTCGGTTTCACCGTCGGCATGATCGAGAAGGACAAGGTCGGCGGCACCTGCCTGCACCGCGGCTGTATCCCGACCAAGGCGCTGCTGCACGCGGCCGAGGTCGCGGACTACTCGCGGGAGTCGGCCAAGTACGGCATCATCACCCAGCTCCAGGGCGTCGACATGAACGGTGTCACCGAGTACCGCCGGAGCATCATCGCCAAGAAGTACAAGGGCCTCCAGGGCCTGGTGAAGGCCCGCGGCATCACCGTCATCGAGGGCGAGGGCAAGCTGACCTCCCCGACGACGGTGCAGGTCGGCGACGACACCATCACCGGTAAGAACGTCATCCTCGCCACCGGCTCCTACTCGCGCAGCCTCCCCGGCCTCGAGATCGGCGGCCGCGTGATCACCAGCGAGCAGGCCCTCGAGCTCGACTTCGTCCCCAAGAAGGTCGCGGTCCTCGGCGGCGGCGTCATCGGCGTCGAGTTCGCCAGCGTCTGGAAGTCCTTCGGCGCCGACGTCACCATCATCGAGGCCCTCCCGCACCTCGTCCCCAACGAGGACGAGACCATCAGCAAGTCGCTGGAGCGCGCCTTCCGTCGCCGCGGCATCGACTACCGCCTCGGCGTCCGCTTCTCCGGCGTCACCCAGAACGAGAACGGCGTCGTCGTCTCGCTCGAGGACGGCAGCACGGTCGACGCCGAGCTGCTGCTCGTCGCGGTCGGCCGCGGCCCGCTCACGGCCGGCATGGGCTACGACGAGGTCGGCGTCACGCTCGACCGCGGCTTCGTCATCACCGACGAGCGCCTGCAGACCAACATCCCGGGCGTCTACGCGGTCGGCGACATCGTCCCCGGCCTGCAGCTCGCGCACCGCGGCTTCCAGCAGGGCATCTTCGTCGCCGAGGAGATCGCGGGCCTGAACCCGATCGTCGTCCCCGACGTGAACATCCCCAAGGTCACGTACTGCGACCCCGAGGTCGCCTCGATCGGCCTCAGCGAGGCCAAGGCGGCGGAGCAGTACGGCGCTGACGCGATCACGAGCTACGACTACAGCCTGGCCGGCAACGGCAAGAGCGAGATCATCGGCACCAGCGGCACCGTCAAGGTCGTCCGCGTCAACGACGGCCCGGTCGTCGGCGTGCACATGATCGGCGCGCGCGTGGGCGAGCTCATCAGCGAGGCACAGCTCGTCGTCAACTGGGAGGCCTACCCGGAGGACATCGCGCCCTTCGTTCACGCGCACCCGACGCAGAGCGAGTCCCTCGGCGAGGCCTTCCTGTACCTCGCTGGCAAGCCGCTGCACACCCTCTAAACGCGTCCGCCGCGCGAGCGGCTGCAATAAGCTACTGAACGATCAGGTTTTGAAGGAGAAAAGCTCATGAGCGAATCCGTCAGCCTCCCGGCACTCGGCGAGAGTGTCACGGAAGGCACGGTCACCCGCTGGCTGAAGAACGTTGGCGACCGTGTCGAGGTGGACGAGCCCTTGCTCGAAGTCTCGACCGACAAGGTCGACACCGAGATCCCCTCGCCCGTCGCGGGCGTCGTCGAGGCGATCCTGGTGCAGGAGGACGAGACTGTCGAGGTGGGCACTGCGCTCGTGACGATCGGCGACGGCTCCGGTGCGGGCGAGGCTCCGGCCGCCGCGCCGGAGGCGGAGGCCGCGCCGGCAGAGGCCGCGCCGGCTCCGGCCGCTGAGCCTGCGCCGGCCGCTCCGGCCCAGGAGGCTCCGGGCCAGGAGGCTCCGGCCCAGGAGGCTCCGGCCCAGGAGGCTCCGGCCCCCGCCGCCGAGGCAGCTCCTGCCGCACCCGTCCAGGAAGCTCCTGCCGCCGCTCCCGCCCCCGCTGCAGAACCGGCCCCGGCTGCTCCCGCACAGGAGGCCGCTGCTCCGGCTCCGGCCGCTGCCGCCCCGGCTCCCGCCGCTGCGCCTGCTCCGGCCGCCGCCCCTGCTCCGGCCGCCGCCCCGGCTCCCGCCGCTGCGCCTGCTCCGGCCGCCGAGGCTCCCGCCACGTCGGGCGGCGCTCACGCCGGCCCGTCGGGCTACGTGACTCCGATCGTCCGCAAGCTCGCCAACGAGCACGGCGTCGACCTGGCGAACGTGACCGGCACCGGCGTCGGCGGACGCATCCGCAAGGAGGACATCCTCGCGGCCGCCGCTCCGGCCGCTGCCGCCGCGGCTCCGGCCGCAGCGCCCGTGGTCGAGGTCTCCCGCTCCGCGGCACCACGCAGCAGATGTCGCGCCTCCGCAAGGTCGTGGCCGAGCGCGCCGTCGTCTCGATGCAGTCGACCGCCCAGCTCACGACGGTGGTCGAGGTCGACGTGACCAAGGTCGCCGCGCTGCGCGACAAGGTGAAGGGCGACTTCCTCGCCAAGACCGGCACGAAGCTCTCCTTCCTGCCGTTCTTCGCCCTCGCGGCCGCCGAAGCGCTGAAGGCCTACCCGGTCATCAACGCCACGGTCGACGGCGACAGCATCGTCTACCCGGACCACGAGAACATCTCGATCGCGGTCGACACCGAGCGCGGCCTGCTGACCCCGGTCATCCGCAACGCGTCGGACCTCGACATCGCCGGCCTCGCCGGTGAGATCGCGGACCTCGCCCAGCGCACGCGCGACAACCACCTCAAGCCGGACGAGCTCGCCGGCGGCACGTTCACGCTGACCAACACGGGTTCGCGCGGCGCGCTGTTCGACACGCCCCTCGTGTTCCTCCCGCAGGTCGCGATCCTGGGCACGGGCATCGTCACCAAGAAGCCGGTCGTGATCACGGCCGACGGCACGGACTCCATCGCGATCCGCTCCACGGTGTACCTCGCCCTCTCGTACGACCACCGGATCGTGGACGGCGCCGACGCCGCCCGCTTCCTCGTCGCGGTGAAGAACCGCCTCGAGGGCGGCGCGTTCGAGGGCAGCCTCGGCATCTGAACGCCTGACGGACGGCCCGGCTCCCTGTGGAGCCGGGCCGTTCTGCGTTTCCGGGCTGTTCTGCGTTTCCGGGCCGCTTCGCGCGTCCGGGCGGTGGACCCCCAGGGCCCGCACGACGCGACCGTCAGCTCGCGCCGTCCTGCCCGGGCACGACCATCAGCAGCACTGTGACGGCCACCAGCGGCGAACACGCGACGGCGACCAGTTTCGGTCGGGCGACGATCCAGCCGCGCGCCACGGCCAGCCCGCGTGCGACAGGACGATCGCCCATCAGGTCCAGCGCCCGCTCCAGGACACCGAGGACATCGTGCCCGCGTGTCGCTGTGCCGCCCCCGCGACGGCGACCGGCAGCGAGAACGCCGTCTGCATCGGGGTCGCCGCGCGCGTGAGTGCCCACCGCATCCGGAGCGCCGCTCACCACCGCGCGCACGGCAGTCGGGTCGGCAGCCCGCAGGACTCCCGCGACCACGTCCCCCCAGCTCCGGTGCCGCCGGTCGGTGGCCGCCGCGAGGACGGCGTCGCCCCGCTCGTCGGTGACGGCCTCGCACAGCGTGCCGGCGAGCTCCGCGAAGGCGGCGACGTCCTCCGCCATCGTCTGCTGATCGAGCTCCCGCAGCCGGTCGATCGCCGTCATCACCGGGCAGCCGTCGTCCCGGAGGGCGATGTCCTCCGGTCCGAGCCCGACTCCGCCGAGCCGCGCCTCGTGCAGGTCCGAGAGTCCACGCGCCACCGCCGCGAGCACCGTGACGGCCTCGCCTGCGGTCAGGCCGCGGTCCGCGGTGATCAGGTCGTCGACAGAGCCGCCCGACGGGTGCTCCCGCAGCCGGACGACGACTCTGCTCCGGCGGCCTCGCCGATCGTCCGGCGGCGAAAGCGACCGCGGCAGGTGCGACGACGCGACACGGCCCCACGCCATCCCGACCTGCGTGGCCACTGTCAGCACGGCTCGCCCTCGCAGCTCACCTCCCGCGACGACGAGCGACACCGCGTCCCGCACGGCCGCAGCATCGCGCGCTGCCGTCCGTCCGCTCGGCACCCCGTCCTCCACGCCCCTCGCGTCCCCCGGCCCCCACCGCTCGACCACCACCCACCCTTCCGCCGCCACGATCCACGCCGCGCGCTTTGCCGCATCCACCGGTCTCCGTCTCCGCGCCATGCCCCCAGTAGACGCCACATGCCGCCGCCGCACGGCTGCCGTCCGAACATCCGTGGAGAACTCGTTTCCATCCCGAACCTGTGCAGGACTCCAGTGCATCTGCCCGCGGTGACCATTTTCTGTACTCAGTCCATTTAGGATGCCTGTATGACGATCTTCGATGTCACCGGCCTCCGCGGACAACGCGTCCCTTACGACGACGGCCTCCGCCAGCAGCGCACGACCCACGCCGACGTGGCCGCGGGGCGGACGCCCGACACGGTCCTTCTGCTCGAACACGCCGCGGTCTTCACCGCGGGCAAGCGCACCTCCCCCGACGAACGCCCCACCGACGGCACCCCCGTCATCGACGTGGATCGCGGCGGCAAGATCACCTGGCACGGGCCGGGCCAGCTCGTCGGCTACCCGATCCTCCGGCTGGCCGAGCCGATCGACGTCGTGGGCTACGTCCGCTGGCTCGAGGGCGTCCTCATCGAGGTGCTCGCGGAGCTCGGCGTGCCGGGCGAGCGTGTGGAGGGCCGCTCCGGTGTGTGGCTGCCCGGGCACGGCACGACGCCCGACGGGCTCCCGGCGGACGAGAAGATCGCCGCCATCGGCATCCGCGTCGCCGAAGGCGTCACGATGCACGGCTTCGCCCTCAACTGCTCCAACAGCCTCGATCCGTACGAGAAGATCGTCGCGTGCGGCATCCGCGACGCCGGGGTGACCACCATCTCCCGCGTCCTGGGCCGCACCGTCACTCCACAGGACGTCGCTCCGCTCATCCAGGCCGCGCTCGACCGCGCGCTGGCCGACGCCGCCACCAGCCCGGTCGCCGCAGCGCGCGCGGCGACGGCGACCGCCCCGACCGCGACGGAGGTCGCCGCATGACCGCCGAGCCCCAGACCGCCGAGCCCCAGACTGCCGAGACCCAGACCGCAGAAACCCCGGCCGCAGAAACCCCCGCCGCCGCGCCCCAGGGTCGCCGCATGCTCCGACTGGAGGTGCGCAACGCCCAGACGCCGATCGAACGCAAGCCCGCCTGGATCAAGACCAAGGCCAAGATGGGCCCCGAGTACCGCCAGCTCCAGAACCTGGTCAAGTCGGAGGAACTCCACACGGTCTGCCAGGAGGCCGGCTGCCCGAACATCTACGAGTGCTGGGAGGACCGCGAGGCGACCTTCCTGATCGGCGGCTCGCAGTGCACCCGCCGCTGCGACTTCTGCCAGATCGACACCGGCAAGCCGGCCGACTTCGACCGGGACGAGCCCCGGCGCGTCGGCGAGTCCGTCGCGAAGATGGGCCTGCGCTACTCGACCGTCACCGGCGTCGCCCGGGACGACCTCGAGGACGAGGGCTCCTGGCTCTACGCGGAGACGATCCGCGAGATCCACCGGCAGAGCCCCGGCACCGGCGTCGAGATCCTGGTGCCGGACTTCTCCGGCAACCCGGAATACCTCGGCGAAGTTTTCTCCGCCCGGCCGGAGGTGTTCGCGCACAACGTCGAGACCGTGCCGCGCATCTTCAAGCGCATCCGTCCGGCGTTCCGCTACGAGCGGTCGCTCGACGTGATCACGCAGGGCCGCGGTGCCGGGCTGATCACGAAGTCCAACCTCATCCTCGGGATGGGCGAGGAGCGCGAGGAGATCAGCCAGGCCCTCCGCGACCTCCACGACGCCGGCACCGACATCATCACGATCACGCAGTACCTCCGGCCGAGCCCGCGCCACCTCCCGGTCGCGCGCTGGGTGCACCCGGACGAGTTCGTCGAGCTCAAGCAGGAAGCCGAGGAGATCGGCTTCCTCGGTGTGCTCTCCGGCCCGCTGGTGCGCTCGTCGTACCGCGCGGGACGGCTGTGGGCGCAGTCGATGGCGGCCAAGGGACGCGAGGTCCCGGCCGAGCTGCAGCACCTCGCCGACGCGTCGGCGGGCTTCGCGCAGGCCGTCTCCTGACGCCTCCGCCCGCACCGACCCGGGAGGCCGCACCGCCGCCTGAGCGCGGCCTCCCGAACGGCGCTACGCCTGCCGTGAACAGGTCATCCGGGGGCCGGGCGAGCCGGTATCCTTATAGCTATGGCGCGTAAGGACAAGTCCACCAAGGAGCCCGGTCGGCTGAAGCAGATGTGGCAGGTCTTCCAGATGACCCGCCGCTACGACGACCGTGCGCTCCTGTACATCGTGGGCGCAGTCGTGCTGCCGATCCTCGCGGGCATTGCGATGGCGGTGTTCCTGTCGGACGGCAACGTGTTCACGATGGTCCTCTGGATCGTCGCGGGCGCCCTCGCCGGGGTGCTCCTCGGCCTCATCATCCTCGGCCGCCGCGCCGAGCGTGCCGCCTACTCGCAGATCGAGGGCCAGCCGGGCGCCGTCGGCGCGGTGCTGCGCAGCTCGCTCAAGCGGAGCTGGCGCGGCTCGGAGATGCCGATCGCCGTCAACGGCAAGACGCAGGACGCGGTCTACCGCGCCACCGGCCGCGGTGGCGTGGTGCTCATCAGCGAGGGCCCCAAGACCCGCACGCAGCGGATGGTCGACGAGGAGCGCCGCAAGATCAACCGCGTGCTGCCGAACGTGCCCGTGACCGTCATCTCGGTCGGACCGGACTCCGACTCCGTGGCGCTGCACAAGGTCCCGCGCACCCTGGCCAAGATCAAGCCGACCCTCACCAAGGCCGAGGTCATCGCGATCAGCAACCGTCTGGCCTCGCTGGAGAACGCGATGCCGATCCCGAAGGGCGTCGACCCGATGAAGGTGCGCGCGCAGCGGGCGCGCTGAGCCCACTCCGGCATCACGCCGTCGGGCCGCTCCCCGCGACTATCCGCGGATGAGGACGGTGCCCGCGACCTTGTCGTGGAAGCCGCGCTGATCCGAGTCCCACACCAGCGCCGGGATCACGACGCACAGCAGCACGGTGCGGACCACCGGGCGCCAGACGCCGACCCAGCCCCCGGCCACCGCGACCACGCGCATCCCGAAGATCCGGTGGCCGATGCTGCCGCCGATCGTCGGGATGAAGACGACCTGCATCAGCGCGAAGATGCCGATGTTCGCCCACGAGTCGTAGTGGAAGAACGCCAACGAGATCAGCGACGCGATCGCCCAGTCGACGACGATCGCGCCGAGCCGGCGGCCGAGCCTCCCGATCGACCGTGGGCCTGACTCCGGGAGACCGAGCCGCTCCCCCGGGTAACGGCTGGGAGCGAGGTCGCCGAAGCGGGAGGGCGGGGTGTTCTGCGGCACCCTTCGAGTTTACCGGGCGGGGCCGACCGCTCCCCCGGACTGACCGCGCGCAGGCAGCGCACCGCGTAACATGCCGGAAACATTTGCGTCACCGGAGGGAAACGGCCTCCCCTAGCGTGTAACTTGGGCTGCACGCGCAGTCCGTCACCGCAAGCCATTGGGAGTCCTCCGTATGTTCCGTGATTCTTCCGAGGTGCTCAAGTACATCAAGGACACCGACGTCAAGTTCCTTGATATCCGCTTCACCGATCTGCCCGGTGTTCAGCAGCACTTCAACATCCCCGCAGCGACCGTCGACGAGGAGTTCTTCTCGGTCGGCCAGCTGTTCGACGGTTCCTCGATCCGCGGTTTCGCGTCGATCCACGAGTCGGACATGCAGCTGATCCCCGATGTCTCGACCGCGTACATCGACCCGTTCCGCGTCGAGCGCACGCTGATCATGGTCTTCGACATCTACAACCCCCGCAACGGCGAGATCTACGCGAAGGACCCGCGTCAGGTCGCCAAGAAGGCGGAGAAGTACCTCGCCTCCACGGGCATCGCGGACACCGCGTTCTTCGCCCCGGAGGCCGAGTTCTACATCTTCGACGACGTCCGCTACGAGGTGAAGCAGAACTCGAGCTTCTACGCGGTGGACTCCGAGGAGGGCGCGTGGAACTCGGGCCGCGTCGAAGAGGGCGGCAACCTCGGCAACAAGACCCCGTACAAGGGCGGCTACTTCCCGGTGAGCCCGGTCGACAAGCAGGCCGACCTGCGGGACGACATCTCGCTGAAGCTGATCGACGCCGGCCTCATCCTGGAGCGCGCGCACCACGAGGTGGGCACCGGCGGCCAGGCGGAGATCAACTACCGCTTCGACACGATGGTGCACGCGGCGGACGACATCCTGAAGTTCAAGTACATCGTCAAGAACACGGCCGAGCAGTGGGGCAAGACCGCCACGTTCATGCCGAAGCCGCTCTTCGGCGACAACGGCTCCGGCATGCACACCCACCAGTCGCTGTGGAACGACGGCAAGCCGCTGTTCTACGACGAGGCCGGCTACGGCGGCCTGTCCGACATCGCCCGCTGGTACATCGGCGGCCTGCTCAAGCACGCCCCGGCGGTGCTGGCCTTCACGAACCCGACGGTGAACTCGTTCCACCGCCTGGTCCCCGGATTCGAGGCCCCGGTCAACCTGGTCTACTCGGCCGGCAACCGCTCGGCCTCCATCCGCATCCCGATCACGGGCACCAACCCGAAGGCCAAGCGCATCGAGTTCCGCGCGCCGGACGCCTCGGGCAACCCGTACCTCGCGTTCGCCGCCCAGCTCATGGCGGGCCTCGACGGCATCAAGAACCGCATCGAGCCGCACGAGCCGGTCGACAAGGACCTCTACGAGCTCCCGCCGGAGGAGGCTCGCAACATCCCGCAGGTCCCGGCGTCGCTGGGCGAGGCGCTCGACGCACTCGAGGCCGACCACGACTTCCTCACCGCAGGCGGCGTGTTCACTCCGGAGCTCATCGAGACCTGGATCGAGTACAAGCGCGAGAAGGAGATCAAGCCCCTCGCGCAGCGCCCGCACCCGTTCGAGTACGAGCTGTACTACGGGGTGTGACCCGAAACCCGCGTGATCACGCGGATTTCACGACGTCGCGGACGCGCTAGTCCGCTCGAGTCCGCACGAGTCGCAGGCCGGTCGCGAAAGCGACCGGGACCGCGGCTCGTGCGGACTTTCGTGTGTGCGCCGGACGTGCGTCCGGTGCCGGCGGACGCGAGTTGCCACCCCGAATCGCCAGGGGCCCGTCGACATCGCAGCCTCCCGGCAGAGCTCGAAGAGTTCACTTCCGGAATCGTTGGACGATCGCCCTCATCTTCCAACGCGAGGGCCTTCGGCGCGCAGGTTCCTGAGTTCGCGTCGCCTCTGTGCGGACGAAGGTGATGTGGCCGCATCGACCACACACATCGACGTATTCGTGAACGGACAGCCCCGTCCCGAAGAACTGGTTTCGCTGGCGATCCAACGGGCCCCCGCAATCAGGGCACGGTTCGTGCGCGCTCTCCATACTCATGCCGTAGAACCCCCTCGCTCGCCGCCCCGATCAGCTTGCGATGATTGGAACTTCAATCTCGATTAAAGTACCAATCGCCTTGGCAGTCGATGGGGCGCCTGCCTCTCCGACGGGACAGAGTGAGGACCGGCCGCGTGCGCCCGTCGTGCCGCACGCTACGGTTGTCACGGGTGTCCGCATCGGAGCGGCGCGCAGAGGAGGGACCGCATGTCGCAGAGAGACCTGACCGAGGTGCTCGAGGAGGTCGGCCGATCCCTCTCGGGGCCGGCGTGGATGCGGCTGCGCAGCGATGACCGCGCCGAGTGGTTCGGGCACTTCGTCAGCGGGATCGCGCTCGCGGTCGGACTCCGGCCGATCGAGCACCTGGACTCCGGGGTGCGCGTCGACGACGCCGGCGTGTTCTCGGCGAAGGTCGTGGTGTTCACAGCGAAGACCATCGTGTTCGCCGACGCGACCGGGCGCAGCGCCGATCCCTACGATGTGGCGACGGTCGTCGTGGCGCGGCCCCGAGCCGGGCTCGCACAGCTCACGGTGGCGGACGCGAACTCAGCGTTCCGGCGGGACCTGTTCGACCCGTGGCCGGGCGATTTCACGGTGACGGCGGAATGGTCGTACGGCGCCAAGGTGACCTTCCCGTTGAGCCCGATCGAGACCGACGATCATCGGGCACGGTTCAGTGCGCTCTACGCGGCGCTGATCGACGCGCTGGGCGAATAGCCCCTACTTCACGCAGGGCACTCCCCCGGACGGCAGCGGAGCCGTCGGGTCGGTGTACGTGCCATTCGGCCCTGGCGCCGGCGACGCGGTCGGCGACGCGGAAGGTGCGTGCGCCGTCTGCGTCGGCGGCGGCCCGGCCGGGCTCGTCGCGCCGGGGGTGGCGGTCGGCGTCGCGGTCGCCGTCGCGGGGTTCAGGAGCTGCTGCACCAACGCGTGGATCTGGTCCGGGTCGACGAGGTTGACGTCCTTGCCGTCCTTCACGCCGTAGCCCGTGATCGGCAGCGTCGTGAAGGTGATGTTGCCGCCCGCGAGGTGCTGCGCCTCCGACGCGAAGCTGAGGAGGTCGAAGCCCGAGTCGAGGGCGATGTTCTGCTTGGCCGCCGAGATCAGGGACTCCAGCGTCGCCGGGTTCGCGAAGGTGTCCGCCTTCTTCAGCTTCGTCGCGAGGGAGACGATGAACGCCTGCTGACGGCGCTCGCGGTCGAGGTCCGTGAAGTTCAGCGACGGGTTGTTCTCGTCCCGGCGCTGCCGCACGAAGCTGACCGCCTGGGACGCCGTCAACTGCTGGACGCCCGCCGTGAAGTCGGCGCCGGAGTACGGGTCCTTCGTGTCCTCCGCGATGCACACCGTGATCGGCTGGACGGCTTGCGCGACCTGGTAGAACGCGGCCATCGTGACCTCGATGAAGTGGTCGATCCGCACGCCGCCGAGGAAGTCGGACACGGTCTTGAGCTCGGTCTGGCGCGCGAACGTGCGCGCCTGCTGGTAGGCGTCGCTCTGGGCGACCCCCGACTTCATCAGCTCGGTGAGCTTCTGGTCGAGGGCGAGACCGTACGCCTCCTTGATCTTGGAGGAGGATACGCCGTCCGGGCTTCCGGACAGCGGCGCGTAGTCGTCGCGCGGGATCGAGATGCCGACGGCCTTCTTGCCGCCCGCGGGAATGTGGATCAGCATCAGCACGTTCGCGTTGTAGCCGCCGTCGCCCTGGTTTCCGGCGTGCAGGGCGTTGTACACATCGGTCGGCAGCGCGTTGCCGTTCTCGTCCAGCCTGCTGTCGAGGCCCATGACGAGGATGTTGCTCTCGGCGACGTCCTTCTTCTTCCCTGCGCCGGGGAGGGTGATGTTCGAGCGGTGCAGGCCGTTCGACAGGTCCACGTAGGAGTACGCGGCGAACGCTCCGACGGCGACCGCGACAGCGGCGACCGCCCCCGCAACCGAGAGCAGGACCCGCTTGGACAGGGAGGAGCGGCGACCCTGGGCGTGCGCGACGTTCCGGCGGACGGGCTCGGCGGCGCCGGGTTCGCCGGCCGGGAAGGCCGGATCGGGCTGGCGGGGCGGGGTCATGGTCGGGTCTCCTCGAGGATTCGGGGCAGCTCGGACGCGCGACGGCGGCGCTTCGGGAGGCGCCGCGGTTCGGGAGGCGCGGGCCGAGCGTGGTGCGGGCCTACCGATCGTCCCACCGAAATCCGCTGTGATCAGCGGACGCCCGATGAACTCCCAGAAACCGCGGGTGAGGCACAGAAGAAAACTGTCGCAGGTTGCCCACCTACTGTTCCCTCCCCGCGACCGCCGCACTAGATTCGGTGACGCCCGGGCCAACCCCGGCCCGCGCACGAAACGGAAGGACCCGAACATGGCCCGCTACCTCCTCCTCTACCGCGCCGACCCCGAGGCGATGGCCTCGATGCCGGAGCCCACTCCCGAGCAGGCCGAGCAGATGAACGCCGCGTGGAACGCTTGGGCCCAGCAGGTCGGCGCCGGTCTGATCGACTTCGGCGCGCCGACGGCCGCCGTCTCCGACGGCGCCGACCGCAGCGTCGGCGGCTACAGCCTCATCGAGGCCGACGGCGCGGACGCCGTCGAGGGCCTCCTCACCGGCCACCCGCACCGCGCGATGGGTGGGACGATCGACGTCTACGAGCTGACGCCCGTTCCAGGGATGTGACGACGGGCCGTCCTGGTCCGGGCGCCGCGTGCGGTGCGCGGGCCCGGATGGTGCGGGCGCTCGGCGTTGTCGTTCACCCCGTCGGCGTCGGTCGCTGCGGGACGCCGTAGAACGCGCGCTCGAACACGGCACGCGCACGCCGCGTCACCGCCAGGTAGTCCTCCTCCAGCCGGCTCGCCGAGCCGGGCGGGTACTCCAGGAGGCGGGCGACTCCCTCCAGGGCGACCCGGTCGGCCGGGAGGACGTCGGCGGTCTTGTTCGTCCAGAGCGTCATCGCCGAGCGCGCCCGGGAGGCCAGGAGCCAGGCCTCGCGGAGCTTGGCCGCGTCGTCCTCCGCCACCAGGTCGTGGTCGACCGCGACCGCGAGTGCGTCCAAGGTCGAGGTCGTGCGCAGCGCAGGGATCGCCGCGGCGTGCTGGAGCTGGATGAGCTGGACGAACCACTCGACGTCACTGAGCGAACCGCGGCCGAGCTTCAGATGACGGGCCGGGTCGGCGCCCTGCGGGAGGCGCTCGTTCTCCACTCGGGCTTTGATGCGCTTGACCTCGCGGACCTCCTGCTCGCCGATCGCGGCCGGGTAGCGGACCTCGTCGGCCACCGTCTCGAAGTCCGCGAGCAGCGCCGCGTCGCCCGCGACGCCGCGGGCGCGCAGCAGCGCCTGGGCCTCCCAGGTGAGCGACCAGCGCTTGTAGTAGGCGCGGTAGGCCTCCAGCGAGCGGACCGGCGGCCCGTTCTTGCCCTCGGGGCGCAGGCCGATGTCGAGGTCGAGCGGGAGGCGGTTGTCCTCGCTCAGCCGGTTGAGGTCGGCGACGATCGCGAGGGCTGACTTGTGCGCGGCGTCCGGTTCGCCGGCGAGCGGGCGGAAGACGTACATCACGTCGAGATCCGAACCGAACCCCAGCTCCCGGCCGCCGAAACGGCCCATGCCGATGATCGCGAACTCCAGGTCGGCCGCGTCGCCGCGTTCGGCGCGGATCGCGGACAGCACGCCCTCGATCACGTTCTCGTTGACGGCGGTCAGCCCGCGGGCCAACTCCTCGATCGTTGCGAAGCCGAGGATGGCCGAGAACGCCAGGCGAAGCACCTCGCGGCGGCGCACGGCGCGCAGCGACGCGGCGGCGGTCGCGGCGGACTGGTGCCGCCCGAGGATGGCGGCGGTCTCCTCGCGCAGCACCTCGGCCGACCGCGGGCGCAGCTCCTCCTCCGACTCCAGCCACGCGACCGACTCCGGGATGCGGCCCAGCAACTCCCCGGCGAACCGCGACCCGGACAGCACCCGGGTCAGCCGCTCGGCGGCGCCGGTGGAGTCGCGCAGCATCTTCAGGTACCAGTGCGTCGTACCGAGGTCCTCGCTGAGCCGGCGGAAGGTCAGGAGGCCGTAGTCGGGGTCCGCTCCGGCGGCGAACCACTGCAGCAGCACCGGCAGCAGGTGGCGCTGGATGGTCGCCCGCCGTGAGACGCCTGCCGTGAGCGCGGCGATGTGCGCGAGCGCGCCGCGCGGGTCGCGGAAGCCGATCGCCGCGAGGCGCGCCTCGGCCTGCTCGCTGGTGAGCCCGGCTCCCCCGGCCAGCCCGGTGTCGTCGGTGGGCATGGCGGCGACGGCACTGAGCAGCGGGCGGTAGAACAACCGCTCGTGGAGGCCGCGCACGCGGTGCTTGATCGCGTTCCAGCGCACCAGGAGCTGCTCGGCGCTCGGCGCGAGGCCGGTCGCGCGGGCGAGGACCCGCACGTCGCCCTCGTCGCGCGGCATGAGGTGGGTGCGGCTGAGGTGCCGCAGCTGGAGGCGGTGCTCCATCAAGCGGAGCGTGCGGTAGTCCTGCGAGAAGGCGGCGGCCTCGTCCCGGCCGATGTAGCCCTGCGCGGCGAGCGCGGCCAGGGCGGAGAGGGTGTCGCGCTGGCGCACGCGCTCGTCGGTCTGCCCGTGGACGAGCTGGAGGAGCTGCACGGTGAACTCGACGTCGCGCAGGCCGCCCGGCCCGAGCTTCAGTTGATAGTGCGTCTCGTCGTCGGGGATGTTGTCGGTGACGCGCTCGCGCATCCGTTGCACGGACTCCACGAAGTTCTCGCGGGAGGCGCTGCTCCACACTTTCGGCGCGAGCGCGGCGACGTAGCGCTCGCCCAGCTCGAGGTCGCCTGCGAGCGGGCGCGCCTTGAGCAGCGCCTGGAACTCCCAGCCCTTCGCCCAGCGGTCGTAGTACGCGATGTGCGATTCCAGGGTGCGCACGAGCGCGCCGTCCTTGCCCTCCGGCCGCAGGTTGGGGTCGACCTCCCAGAGGCCCGGCTCGATCGCGGGCTCGTGGATTCCGCGCTGCGTCAGCATCGCCAGCCGCGTGGCGATGTCGACGGCACGGCCGGAGCTGAGCCCGGCCTCCTCGTCGCCCTCGGTGACGTAGATGACGTCGACGTCGCTGACGTAGTTGAGCTCGCGGGCACCGGCCTTGCCCATGCCGATCACGGCGAAGCGCGTCGCGCGCACTTCGGTCTCGGGGAAGCGACCGGGGCCGGTGCCGATGGTCTGCCGGCGGGCCACGGCGAGGGAGGCCTCCAGCGCAGCGGCGGCCAGGTCGGAGAGGGCCGCGGCGACGGCGCCGAGACCGGCGACCGGGTCCTCCTGCTCGAGGTCGAAGCTGGCGATCTGCACGAGCCGGCGGCGGTAGCGGACCCGGAGGGCGATCCGCGCGGCGTCGTCCTCGACCGCGGCGACACCGTCCACCGCTCCCACCGCGTCGAGCAGGTCGGCGCGGAGCTCGGCAGCGGTCGGGAGCGCCGTGACGGGGTAATCGAGCGCACTCAGCTCGGCCGGCTGCCGCAGGAAGAACTCCGCGGCACCCTCGGACGCCCCGATCACCCGGAAGACCCGGCGCGCGTCGTTCCGCGACGGCACGTAGCGCGCCGTCTGCACCGGCGCGTGCCGCAGCAGCCGCAGGGCCAGCGCGAGGGCGGTGTCGGGATCGGCCGCCGCCGACAGCGCCGGCAGGAGTTCGTCCACGTCGAAGCCGGTCAGCTCGACGAGCTCGTCCAGCTCGCCGCGGACGGAGCTCAGCCCCACGAAACCGGCGCGAGCCAGCGTCGTGAGGGAGAGCTGCTCGCGGGTCACGACTCGGTCAGAGGATCTCGAGGTTCGACCGCAGCTCGAACGGCGTGACCTGGGCGCGGTACTCCGCCCACTCGCGGCGCTTGTTCAGCAGCACATAGTTGAAGACCGACTCGCCGAGCGTCTCGGCGACGAGCTCGGAGTCCTCCATCAGCGCGATCGCGTGGTCCAGGCTGGCCGGGAGCTGGCTGTACCCGAGTGCCCGACGCTCGGCGTCGGACAGCGCCCAGACGTTGTCCTCGGCCTCCGGCGGCAGCTCGTACTGACCCTCGATGCCCTTGAGACCGGCGGCGAGCATCAGCGAGAACGCCAGGTACGGGTTCGCGGCGGAGTCGATGGCGCGGTATTCGACGCGCGAACTCTGGCCTTTGTTCGGCTTGTAGAGCGGCACGCGCACGAGCGCGGAGCGGTTGTTGTGGCCCCAGCAGACGAAGCTGGGCGCCTCGTCGCCGCCCCACAAGCGCTTGTAGGAGTTGACGAACTGGTTCGTGACGGCCGTGATCTCCGGCGCGTGCTTGAGCAGGCCGGCGATGAACTGCCGCCCGGTCTTGGAGAGCTGGTACTGCGCGCCGGCCTCGAAGAACGCATTGGTGTCGCCCTCGAAGAGCGACATGTGCGTGTGCATGCCGGAGCCCGGGTGACCCGAGAGCGGCTTCGGCATGAAGGTCGCGTAGACGCCCTGCTCGATCGCCACCTCCTTGATGACCGTGCGGAACGTCATGATGTTGTCCGCCGTGGTCAGCGCGTCGGCGTAGCGGAGGTCGATCTCGTTCTGGCCGGGGCCGGCCTCGTGGTGGCTGAACTCCACCGAGATGCCGAGGTCCTCCAGCATCCGCACCGAGCGGCGGCGGAAGTCGTGCGCCGTGCCGCCGGGGACGTTGTCGAAGTAGCCGGCCGAGTCCACGGGCTCCGGGCCCTCGTCGCCGAAGGTGGAGGACTTGAGCAGGTAGAACTCGATCTCCGGGTGGGTGTAGAAGGTGAAACCGCGGTCGGCCGCCTTCTCGAGCGTGCGCTTGAGCACGTTGCGCGGGTCGGACACCGAGGGCTGGCCGTCGGGCGTCGTGATGTCGCAGAACATGCGGGCGGTCGGGTCGATCTCCCCGCGCCACGGCAGAATCTGGAACGTGGTGGGGTCCGGATGCGCCAGCAGGTCCGATTCGAACGCGCGGGTCAGGCCCTCGATGGCGGAGCCGTCGAAGCCCAGGCCCTCGCTGAACGCGCCCTCCACCTCGGCGGGGGCGATCGCGACGGATTTGAGCGTGCCGACCACGTCGGTGAACCACAGCCTCACGAACTTGACGCCGCGCTCCTCGATGGTGCGAAGAACGAAGTCGCGCTGCTTGTCCATCCTGCCCCTTTCGTCGGCCACTCCAGACTAGTGGCTCCGCGGGCCGAAACCCGCCGGATGACCGCCGGTGCCGCGTCACTAGACTGGGGCGCATGAGCGAGCAGTCTCCTGTGCCCTCCGTCCACCCCGCCACCTCGTCGATGGAGTCGCTGAAGCGGGTGCGGACGCGCCACTTCCAGTCGGCGAAGGAGGCGGGCGAGCCGTTCACCGGACTGACCAGCTACGATATGCTGACGGCCCAGATCTTCGACGAGGCGGGGATCGACTTCCTGCTGGTCGGCGACTCGGCCGGCAACAACGTCCTCGGCTACGACACCACCCTCCCGGTCACCGTGGACGACCTCATCCCCCTGACCCGCGCGGTCGCGAAGGCGGTCAAGCGCGCGTTCGTCGTCGCGGACATGCCGTTCGGCTCGTACGAGACCGGGCCGCAGGAGGCGCTGCACACCGCGGTGCGCTTCATGAAGGAGACCGGGGCGCACGCGGTCAAACTGGAGGGCGGGCAGCGCAGCGCCAAGCAGATCCGCCGCATCGTCGACGCCGGCATCCCGGTGATGGCGCACATCGGCTTCACCCCGCAGAGCGAGCACGGGCTCGGCGGCCACCTCGTGCAGGGCCGCGGCGAGGGCGCGGAGCAGATCCTCGCCGACGCGCACGCCGTCGAGCAGGCCGGGGCGTTCGCGGTGGTCATGGAGATGGTGCCGGCAGACGTGGCCCAGCGGGTGACGCAGGAGCTGCGCATCCCGACGATCGGCGTCGGCGCGGGCCCGCACGTCGACGGCCAGCTTCTGGTCTGGACGGACTGGGCCGGGTTCACGACGGGCCGCATCCCCCGCTTCGTCAAGCAGTACGCCGACCTGAAGGGCGTGCTGTCGGAGGCCGCCCGCACCTACAAGTCGGAGGTCCAGTCCGGAGTCTTCCCCGCCCCCGAGCACAGCTTCTAGCAACCGGCCGTCGCTTCCTCACTTTCTCGCGCGACACGCCGCGTCCAGGCGGGAGAAAGTGAGGAAGCGATGGCTGCTCAGCGGTCGTTGTCGGCGTCCTCCTCGGCCCACTTGGCGCTGTTCTCGCGGAGCTTCTCGAGCGCGTGCTCGGCCTCGGCGCGGGTGTCGAAGGGGCCGACGCGGTCGGGCGCGGGCGAGAGGAAGCCCTGCTCGACCTCGCCGGTCTTCATGTTGTACCAGTACTTGTGCTCGGCATCCTGCTGGATCCCGTAGTCGTTCTCGCCGGTCATAAGCTTGATCCTATGCCCAAGGATTCCGCCGGTCACCTGGTCCCGGGACGTGTCACCGCGATGCGTTCCGTCCCGTCGCGCATCCCGCGGCCGGAGTACGTCGGCAAGCCGGGCCCGACGCTCTCGGACCGCGGTGACGTCTACTCGCCGGCGGAGATCGAGCTGATCCGGGAGTCCGGCCGGATCGCCGCGCGGGCCATCGAGCGGGTCGGCGAGGCGGTGCGCCCCGGGATCACCACCGAGGAGCTGGACGCGATCGGCCACGAGTTCCTGATCGAGCACGACGCCTACCCGTCGACGCTCGGCTACCGCGGCTATCCCAAGTCGATCTGCAGCTCGGTCAACGAGGTGGTCTGCCACGGGATCCCGGACGACACCGTGCTCGCGGACGGCGACATCGTCAACATCGACATCACCGCCTACAAGAACGGGTTCCACGGCGACAGCAACCAGACGTTCATCGTCGGGAGCGCGTCGCAGGAGGTCGCGCTGCTCGTGGAACGGACCAGGGAGGCGCTGAACCGCGGTATCAAGGCCGTGGCGCCCGGCCGCGAGGTCAACGTGATCGGCCGCGCCATCGAGTCGTACGCCAAGCGCTTCGGCTACGGAGTGGTGCGCGACTTCACCGGGCACGGCGTCGGCGAGACCTTCCACTCCGGGCTGATCATCCCGCACTACGACGCCGCCCCCGCCTTCGACGACGTGATGGAGGTCGGCATGGTCTTCACGATCGAGCCGATGCTCACCCTCGGCACGAGCGAGTGGGACATGTGGGCGGACGACTGGACCGTGGTCACGCGCGACCGCAGCATCACGGCGCAGTTCGAGCACACGCTCGTGGTCACGGAGCGCGGCGCGGAGATCCTGACGCTGCCGTGAGCGGCGCACTGCGGTGCGGCGGCGCAGCGGGGTAGATTCGAGTCCATGAGCGCGCAGAACCACGCAATCGGCATCGACGTCGGCGGAACCGGGATCAAGGGGGCGCTGGTCGATCTCGACAGCGGTGAACTGGTCAGCGACCGCATCAAGCTCCCCACTCCCGAGGGCGGCAAGCCGGACGACATCATCGAGACCACGACCGAGATCGTGAAGAGGCTGGCCTCCGAGGAGGCCGACGCGCCCGTCGGCGTGTGCTTCCCCGCGATCGTCAGCCACGGCGTCACACTGTCGGCGGCCAACGTGTCCAAGAAGTGGATCGGGCTGCACGCCGAGGAGCTGTTCGAGAAGGCGCTGGACCGCTCCATCCACTTCGTCAACGACGCGGACGCGGCCGGCTACGCCGAGACGCGCTTCGGCGCGGCGAAGGGCAAGGACGGCCTGGTCATCATGACCACGCTCGGCACCGGCATCGGCTCGGCGCTCATCTACGACGGCGTGCTGATCCCGAACGCGGAACTCGGGCACCTGGAGATCGAGGGCCACGACGCCGAGTCGCGGGCGGCCTACTCGGCCAAGGAGCGTGAGGACCTCTCCTGGGAGAAGTGGGCGAAGCGGCTGCAGAAGTACTATTCGACCCTGGAGTTCCTGTTCACGCCGGACCTCTTCATCGTCGGAGGCGGCGTCTCGAAGAACTACGAGGACTTCCTGCCGCTGTTGGAGCTCAACACCGAGATCGTCCCTGCGGTGCACCGCAACAACGCGGGCATCCTCGGAGCGGCGGCTCTCGCCGTCCGCAACGAGCGCCGCGACGCCGGCGCGCGCGGCCGTGCGGCGGAGGTGGGGATCTCGCCGGACAAGTAGGTCGCTGACGCCGGTCCCGTCAGCGATCCGCATGGATCGACCGCAGGCCCGTTAGAGAACCGTGAGGACCGTCGCGCGCGTCCTCGCCCGGGTGTGGACTCTCTCTCGCCCCCGGCCACCTGGCCGGGGTGTCCCGATGGATGGAGAGAGTCGTGCTTGACCTCGTCTACCTTCTCGCCGTCGCGGCGCTGGCGTTCGTCGTCGCGCTCGTCGGCCGGGGGTCGAGAAACTGTGATCGTCATCACTCTGATCGCCGCGCTGCTCGGCATCGCGGCGATCGGCTACCTGGTCGTCGCCCTGGTCAAGCCGGAGCGGTTCTGACATGGGGACGTTCTGGCTGTTCGTCGCGCAGCTCGCGACGCTCGTCCTTCTCCTCGCCGTCGCCTACCGCCCGCTCGGCGACTACATGGCCCGGGTCTTCACGACCGACAGGGACCTCGCCGTCGAGCGCGGCGTCTACCGGCTGATCGGCATCGACCCGCGGTCGGAGCAGTCCTGGCCGGGCTACCTCCGCGGCGTGCTCGCGTTCTCCGTGGTCGGCATCCTGATCGTCTACGGGCTCCAGCGGCTGCAGCAGTTCCTCCCGTACAGCCTCGGCTTCCCCGCCGTCCCGGAGGGCACGGCGTTCAACACCGCCATCTCGTTCGTGACCAACACGAACTGGCAGTCGTACTCCCCCGACGTCACCCTCGGCTACACGGTGCAGTTCGCCGCGCTCGCGGTGCAGAACTTCGTGTCCGCCGCGGTCGGCATCGCCGTGGCGATCGCTCTGGTCCGCGGGTTCGCGGCCCGGCGGAGCGGTGGAACATTCACCCAGGCGGGGATCGGCAACTTCTGGGTGGACCTCATCCGCGGCACCGGCCGCGTCCTCCTGCCGCTCGCCCTGGTCTCGGCCGTCGTGCTCATCGCCGGCGGCGTCATCCAGAACGTCGGCGGCTTCGACACCGTCCACACGCTCGCGGGCGCGACGCAGTCCATTCCGGGCGGCCCGGTGGCCTCCCAGGAGGCGATCAAGCTGCTCGGGACGAACGGCGGCGGCTTCTTCAACGTCAACTCGGCGCACCCGTTCGAGAACCCGACCGCGTGGACGAATCTGGTCGAGATCTTCCTTCTACTCGTCATCCCGTTCTCCCTCCCCCGCACGTTCGGCACGATGGTCGGCGACAAGCGCCAGGGCTACGCGATCCTGGCGACGATGGGCTCCCTCTTCCTGGTCTCGCTGGTCGCCATGACGCTCTTCGAGCTCGGTGGGTCGATGGAGGGCAAGGAGACCGTCTTCGGCATCCTCGGCTCGACCCTCTTCAACACCGCGTCGACCACCACTTCGACCGGCGCGGTGAACTCGATGCTCGACAGCTTCACGCCGCTCGGCGGCATGATGGCGATGATCAACATGATGCTCGGCGAGACGGTGCCCGGCGGCGTGGGCTCCGGTCTGTACGGCATCCTCGTCATCGCGGTCATCGCGGTCTTCCTGGCCGGCCTGATGGTCGGCCGGACGCCGGAGTACCTGGGCAAGAAGCTGGGGCCGCGCGAGATCAAGCTGGCCAGCCTCTACATCCTGACCACCCCGGCGATCGTGCTGCTGGGCACCGGGCTCGGCTTCGCGATCCCGGCGATCCGCGCCGACGTCGAGAAGACCTCCATCCTCAACCCGGGGCTGCACGGCTTCAGCGAGGTGCTCTACGCGTTCACCTCGGCGGGCAACAACAACGGTTCGGCGTTCGCCGGGCTCACGGCGGCAACGCCCTGGTTCAACACGGCGCTCGGCGTCGCGATGTTCCTCGGCCGCTTCGTGCCGATCGTCTTCGTGCTCGCCCTGGCCGGCTCGCTCGCCGCCCAGAACAAGGTCCCCGCGACCGCGGGCACCCTCCCCACGCACCGCCCGCAGTTCGTCGGGCTGATGGCCGGCACCATCCTGCTGGTCTCCGCGCTCACCTACTTCCCCGTTCTCGCGCTGGGTCCCCTGGCGGAAGGGCTGCACTGACCATGACCACCATCCACTCGACGCCGACCAGAACGGTCGCCACCTCGGCCGGCGCGTTCTCGACCCGGCAACTCGTCGCCGCCCTCCCGGGCGCGCTGCGCAAGCTCGACCCGCGCTCCATGTGGCGCAACCCGGTGATGTTCATCGTGGAGGTCGGCGCGGCGCTCACGACGGTGATCGCCCTGGCGCAGCCGTTCCTGGGTGCGGGCGGGGCCGGACCCGCGACGCTCGCCTTCACGTGGAGCATCGCGGCCTGGCTCTGGCTGACCGTGCTGTTCGCCAACCTCGCCGAGTCGGTCGCGGAAGGCCGCGGCAAGGCGCAGGCGGCCACCCTCCGCAAGACCCGCTCCACCACCGTGGCGACGCGCGTGTCGCGCTACGACGAGACCGGCGACGCGGAGGCCCTGACCGCCGCGACGGAGCAGGTCGCCTCCAGCGAGCTGCGGCTCGGGGACGTGGTCGTGGTCACCGCCGGCGAGCTCATCCCCGGCGACGGCGACGTCATCCGGGGCATCGCGACGGTGGACGAGTCGGCGATCACCGGCGAGTCCGCCCCGGTCGTCCGGGAGTCCGGCGGCGACCGCAGCGCGGTGACCGGCGGCACGCGCGTGCTCTCCGACCGCATCGTGGTGCGGATCACGAGCAAGCCGGGCGAGACCTTCGTGGACCGGATGATCGCGCTCGTGGAGGGCGCCTCCCGGCAGAAGACCCCGAACGAGATCGCGCTGAACATCCTGCTGGCGAGCCTGTCGATCATCTTCGTGATCGTGGTGCTCGTCCTCCAGCCGGTGGCCGGCTACTCGGACGTGTCCCCGACCGTTCCGGTGCTCGTCGCGCTGCTGGTCTGTCTCATCCCGACGACGATCGGCGCGCTCATCTCGGCGATCGGCATCGCGGGGATGGACCGCCTGGTGCAGCACAACGTGCTCGCCATGTCGGGGCGCGCGGTGGAGGCAGCGGGAGACGTGACCACGCTGCTGCTCGACAAGACCGGCACCATCACCTACGGGAACCGCCGGGCCAGCGAGTTCACGACCGTCGCCGGCACCGCCGGCGACGTGCTGGTGCGGGCGGCGGCGGAGTCGTCGCTCAGCGACCCGACGCCGGAAGGAGTCTCGGTGGTCGAGCTGGCGGAGACGCTGGGCTACGAGCGGCCCGCGCACATCGACGGCGAGATCGTGCCGTTCACGGCGCAGACCCGGATGAGCGGCCTCGACCTCCCCGACGGCTCCCAGGTGCGCAAGGGCGCGGCGAGCGCCGTCGTCGCGTGGGTCCGCGAGACCACGCCGGCCTCTGCCGCGGCGCTGGAGGAGCTGGACCGCGAGGTCGAGCGCATCTCCCAGGTCGGCGGCACCCCGCTCGCCGTCGCGACCCGCGCCGCGGACGGCACGTCCCGGCTCCTCGGGGTCGTCTACCTCAAGGACATCGTCAAGGAGGGCCTGGCGGAGCGCTTCGCCGACCTCCGGAAGATGGGCATCCGCACCGTCATGGTCACCGGCGACAACCCGCTGACCGCCAAGGCGATCGCGGCCGAGGCCGGCGTGGACGACTTCCTCGCCGAAGCCAAGCCGGAGGACAAGCTCGCGCTCATCCGGCGCGAGCAGGAGGGCGGGGCGCTCGTCGCGATGACCGGCGACGGCACCAACGACGCCCCCGCACTCGCGCAGGCCGACGTCGGGGTCGCGATGAACACCGGCACCTCGGCGGCGAAAGAGGCCGGCAACATGGTCGACCTGGACTCCGACCCGACGAAGCTGATCGACATCGTGCGGATCGGCAAGCAGCTCCTGATCACCCGCGGGGCGCTCACCACGTTCTCCATCGCGAACGACGTGGCCAAGTACTTCGCGATCATCCCGGCGATGTTCGTCGGGGCCTTCCCCGGCCTCGCGGTGCTCAACGTGATGGGCCTGCACTCGCCGGCCTCCGCCATCCTCTCGGCGGTCATCTTCAACGCGATCGTCATCGTGCTGCTCATCCCGCTCGCCCTGCGCGGAGTGCGCTACCGGCCGTCGGCGGCGTCCACGCTGCTCGGCCGCAACCTCCTCATCTACGGGCTCGGCGGGATCATCGCCCCGTTCATCGGCATCAAGCTGATCGACCTCGTCGTCGCCCTGATCCCCGGTTTCTAACCGGCACCCGACAGTAAGGAATCGTTGAGAATGAACCGCCTCCGCGGCGCCTGGCGCCAGTACTGGGTCGCCATCCGCGCCATGATCGTGCTCACGGTCGCGCTCGGCGTCGCCTACACCTTCGTCGTGACCGGCATCGGGCAGCTCGCGTTCCCGGCGCAGGCGAACGGGTCGATGATCACGCAGGACGGGAAGGCCGTCGGCTCGGCCCTGATCGGCCAGGCCTTCACAGACAAGAAGGGGAGCCCCCTGCCGCAATGGTTCCAGTCGCGTCCCTCGGCCGCGACGTCGAGCGGCCCCGCCGGCTACGACGCGGGGGCGTCCTCAGGCAGCAATCTCGCCACCGGGAACCCGGTGCAGGTGAAGGCCGTGCAGGACCGCACGGCGGCCATCGAGAAGCTGGATGGCGTGCCTGCCTCCGAGATCCCCTCCGACGCGGTCACCGCCTCCGCCTCCGGCCTCGACCCGCACATCTCCCCTGCCGACGCCCTGCTCCAGGTGAAGCGCGTGGCCGAGGCGCGCGGGCTCCCCGAAGCAACAGTGAAGAAGCTGGTCGAGTCTAGGATTCAGACACGGGATCTCGGCTACCTCGGGGACCCGACCGTGAACGTGCTCCAGCTCAACCTGGCGCTCGCCCAGCTCGGCCGCTGACCGGCCGACATCGAGAGAGGGATCGAGGGGCAATGGCGCGTGGCCACCTCCGGGTCATGCTCGGCGCGGCGCCCGGCGTCGGCAAGACGTACGCGATGCTCGAGGAGGGCAAGCGGCTGAAGGCCCTGGGCAAGGACGTTGTGGTCGCGGTCGTGGAGACCCACGGCCGCGCCGCGACCGCCGCCATGCTGGATGGCTTGGAGGTCGTCCCGCGCCGCTCGGTCGAGCACCGCGGGGTGGAGCTCACCGAGCTGGATCTCGACGCGGTCCTCGACCGCGCGCCGCAACTGGCTCTCGTGGACGAGCTCGCCCACACCAACGCCCCCGGCTTGCAGCACGCCAAGCGCTGGGAGGACGTCGAGGTGATGCTCGCCGCCGGCATCGACGTGATGTCGACGGTCAACATCCAGCACATCGAGTCACTGAACGACGTGGTCGAGCAGATCACCGGCGTGCAGCAGCGGGAGACCATCCCGGACGCCGTGCTGCGCCGCGCCGACCAGATCGAAGTGGTCGACCTCGCACCGCAGGCGCTGCGCGACCGGCTCGCAGAGGGCGTCGTGTACCCGGCGGCCCGCGTGGACGCCGCCCTCTCCAACTACTTCCGGCTCGGCAACCTGACGGCGCTCCGCGAACTCGCACTGCTCTGGCTGGCCGACGAGGTCGACAGCGCGCTGCAGCAGTACCGTGCCGAGCACGGGATCGCCGGCAAATGGGAGGCCCGCGAGCGCGTGGTCGTCGCCCTCACCGGCGGCCCGGAAGGCGAGACACTGCTGCGGCGCGGCGCCCGGATCGCCGCACGTTCGGCCGGCGGCGAGCTGCTCGCCGTGCACGTCACCAGCCAGGACGGCCTCCGCGAGGCCAACCCCGGCGCGCTCGCATCGCAGCGCGCGCTGGTGGAGCAGCTCGGCGGCAGCTACCACCAGGTGGTCGGCAGCGACATCCCGCAGGCGCTCGTCGAGTTCGCGCGCGGCGAGAACGCGACGCAACTCGTCATCGGCGTGTCCCGGCGCAGCCGGCTGGCAGCGCTGCTGACGGGACCGGGAATCGGCGCGACGGTGGTCCGGGAGTCCGGCGACATCGACGTCCACATCGTGACGCACTCCCGGGCCGGCGGGCGCTTCTCGCTGCCGCGGCCGCGCGGCGGCCTCACGACACGGCGCCAGGTCTACGGCTTCCTGCTGGCGCTGATCGGCGGCCCACTGCTGACGCTGCTGCTGGTGAGCATGCGCTCGGGCGAGTCGATGACGGCCGACGTGCTCAGCTATCAGCTCCTGGTGGTGGTCGTCGCGCTGGTGGGCGGGATCTGGCCGGCGCTGTTCGCCGCGCTGCTCTCCGGGCTGACGTTGGACTACTTCTTCGTCGCCCCGCTCTACACGATCACGATCGCCGAGCCGCTTCACCTGCTCGCGCTGATCCTCTACATGATCATCGCCGCGCTGGTCAGCCTGGTCGTCGACCAGGCGGCCCGGCGCACGCGAGCCGCCCAGCGCGCCGCCGCCGAGGCCGAGCTGCTGGCGACGGTCGCCGGCGGCGTCATCCGCGGCGAGGACGCCCTGCAGGCGCTGGTCACCCGCACGCGCGAGGCGTTCGGGCTCACCGGGGTGCGCCTCCTGGACGGTGACGAGGTGGTGTCCACGGACGGTGAGCCCGCCGGCTCGGAGCACACGCAGCGCATCGCCGTGGGCGACCGCGGCACACTCGAGCTGTCCGGCCGCGATCTGGAGGCCGCCGACCGGCGCCTGCTCGCCGCGATCGTCGCTCAGCTCGACGCGGCACTGGAGCACCGCGAGCTCGCCGCGACCGCGAGCGAGCTCGGCCCGCTCGCCGAGGCCGACCGGGTGCGCAGCGCCCTGCTCGCCGCCGTCGGGCACGACCTCCGCCGTCCGCTCGCCGCCGCGACCGCCGCCGTCACCACACTGCGCCAGCGCGACCTCGCCCTCAGCGACGGCGACCGCGAGGCGCTGCTGGAGACCGCGGAGGACAGCCTCGACGGCCTCGCCACCCTGGTCACCAACCTGCTCGACGTCAGCCGCGTCCAGGCCGGCGTGCTCGGAGTGTCGCTGGCGCCGACCGAGCTGGACGACGTGATCCCGCCCGCGCTCGAGGAGCTGGGGCTCGGCCCGGCCAAGGTGGAGCTGGACCTGGCGGAGAACGTGCCGCCGGTGCTCGCCGACGGCGTGCTGCTGCAGCGCGTGCTGGTGAACCTGCTCGGCAACGCCCTGCGGTTCTCGCCGGACGGGCGGCCTCCCGTCATCGCGGCCAGCGAGTTCGGCGGGACGGTGCAACTGCGCGTCGTCGACCACGGGCCCGGCATCCCCGGCGAGCGCCGCGAGGCCGTCTTCCTGCCGTTCCAGCGGCTCGGCGACACGGACAACGACACCGGGATCGGGCTCGGTCTCGCGCTCTCCAAGGGGTTCGCCGAGGGGATGGGCGGGACGCTGGAGGCCGAGGACACCCCGGGCGGCGGGCTGACGATGGTGGTATCGCTGCCGGCCGCGACCGCATCCACGCCCAGCACATCCACGCCCAGCACATCCACGATCAGCACATCCACGATCAGCACGGAGGAGACGCCATGAGGATCCTGATCGCCGACGACGACCAGCAGATCCTGCGCGCCCTCCGCATCCTCCTCACGGCGCGAGGCTACGAAGTCCTCACCGCCCGCACCGGCGCGGAGGCGCTGTCGGAGGCGGTGGAGCATCACCCCGACCTGGTCATGCTCGACCTCGGGATGCCCGAGCTGAACGGCATCGAGGTGATCGAGGGGCTGCGCGGCTGGTCGACGGTCCCGATCCTGGTCGTCTCCGGGCGCACCGGCTCGGCCGACAAGGTGGACGCGCTGGACGCGGGAGCCGACGACTACGTGACGAAGCCGTTCGCGGCCGACGAGCTGCTGGCGCGCATCCGGGCGCTGACCCGGCGCCAGTCCGGCCCGGCCGACGAGCCGGCGGTGCGTTTCGGCGACATCACCGTCGACCTCGCGGCCCATCAGGTGCTGAAGCGCACGGCCGACGGCGAGTCGCCGGTGCGGCTGACGCCGACCGAGTGGGAGATCCTGGAGGTGCTGGTGCGCAACCCGCGCCGGCTGGTCACGCGCCAGGCTCTGCTCACGCAGGTGTGGGGCCCGCAGTACACGAACGACACCGGTTACCTGCGCCTCTACCTGGCGCAACTCCGCAAGAAGCTGGAGCCCGTCCCGTCCTCCCCGCGCTACCTCCTCACCGAGCCCGGCATGGGCTATCGCTTCACGCCCGACCCCGACCCCGACCCCGACCCCGAGTAACCCCGAGTACGCGAAAAGTCAGCCGAATACCGCCGAGTACGCAGACTATTCGCGTACTCGCGAGGTGCCCGGCGGCGGATCGGCGGAAGGGAACGGGTCGGCCGATACGCCGGGTTCTGTCACGGCGCTCGCGCGCCGCGGACGGCCATCTCTCTCGGGACGACGTCGCCGCCGCCCTCTAGCGGTCTACCCGGGGACGAGACGAGCAGCCTCATGGTCCCCTGTCTGACCTTGCTCCGGGCGAGGTTTACCCAGCCGGCCGGGTCACCCCGGCCGCTGGTGGTCTCTTACACCACCGTTTCACCCTTACCGCGCACTCGCGTGCGAGGCGGTCTGCTCTCTGTTGCACTTTCTCGCGGGTTGCCCCGGGTGGGTGTTACCCACCGCCCTGCTCTGCGGAGCCCGGACGTTCCTCGGCGGCCCGCTCGCGCGGACCGACGCGACCGTCTGGCCGACCCGTTCCGGCCCCCACCCTAGCGCAGCGGGAGCGGAGGCCGCTGGCAGCGACTAGAGTCCCGACTCCTCGTTGCGGATCAGGATCGCACCGCTGTCCGGGCAGAGCACCACGTCGTCGTCCGCCGCCCGGCGGATGTCGGCCAGGTCCGACTCGGTGAGCTTGACGTTCGATCCCATCGACACCCCGCGCAGCAGCAGGGCTGCGCCGACGCCGTACCGCGAACGCTGCCGCTCGTAGAGGGCGACCAGGTCGGCGGGAAGCGTCTCGGCGATAGTGGCGCGGTCGCGGGCGAGGGCGTCGCGCTGGGCGCCGACCGTGCCGGCCTCGCCGTCGCGGGAGGCCTCGAGTTCCTGAACCCGTGCCTCCAACTCGTTGCGCTCGGCGTCGATGGAGGACAGTGTCGCCTCGAGCCCCTCCAAGCGCTCCATCACGGTCAGCTCGATCTCCTCGAGGTCGTTCTGGCGCTTCGCGAGGGACGCGAGCTCGGCTTCCAGGGCCTGCACGTCCTTCACGGAGGACGGTGCTGCAGCCGCTCGCTGTCGCGGCGCTTGCGCGCCTCCACCAGCTCGACGTCCGACTCGACGCGCTTCAGCTCGGCGCGGGCGTCCTCCACCTCTCCGGTCGCGGCGATCCACCGGGCCCGGAGGGAGTCGACCTCCGGCTGCAGCGCGGCGAGCTGTGCCGCCTGCGGGAGGTTGCGGACGGCGTGGTCGAGCTGGCTGAGCCGGGTGTCGGCGGCCTGAAGCCGGAGGAGTTCGTTCTGGTCGGCGGGGCTGGCTTTCATGCTCTGCTCTCTGCTGTCTCTATCTGATGCGGTGGGTCATTGCAGGATCGCGAAATCCCAGGGGTCGGTGCGCAACTCGCTGACGACGACCTCCACACCGGGAAGCTCGCGGCGGAGGCTCTCGGCGGCCGTGTCGAGCCACAGCCACTCGCTCGCCCAGTGCGAGACGTCGAGGAGGGCCGGGCCGCCGCCGAGGACGGCCTGCTCGCGCGCCTCCGACGCCGGATGGTGGCGCAGGTCGGCGGTGATGTAGACGTCCGCGCTGCGCACAGCGTCGCTGGCGAGCAGCGAGTCCCCGGCGCCGCCGCACACGGCGACGCGGGAGACGGGCTGGTGGTAGTCGCCGGCCGCGCGGACTCCCCGGCGGTCGGCGGCAGGAGGTCGGCGAGGGCGCGGGCGAGCGCGCCGAGCGTCGTCGGCTCGGCCAGGGTGCCGACCCGGCCGATGCCGGTGACGCCGTCGGGCGCCGGAGAGATCGGCGCGGTGTCGCGGAGGCCGAGGGCCGCGGCCAGGACGGCGCTGGTGCCGTCAGCGACCACGTCGGCGTTGGTATGCGCCGCGATCAGGGCGCAATCGTTCCGGATCAGCGTGGCCAGCAGCGAGCCCTTGTAGCGGTCCTCTGCGACGGAGGTCACGCCGCGCAGCAGCAGCGGGTGGTGGGCGATGAGCAGGTCGGCGCCCATCCCGACGGCCTCGTCGACCGTCGCGGCGACCGCGTCCACGGTGAGGAGGATGCGCTCCACGCTCGCGGCCGGATCACCGGACACCAGGCCGGGCGCATCCCACCCCTCCGCGCCGGCGACCGGCCAGAGCGATTCGACGACCTCGCAGACGGAACGGAGAGTGTGCGGCACGCAGTAGAGCCTACCCGGCGCCGTCGGGGACGGACCTCGTCGCCGGCGGAGGACTTCCGCCGCGACACGCCGGTCGGAGGCAGCCAAGGGAGGATGCGGGGCCGTCCCCGGGCCGGATCTCCTCCGTTGGCCGCGGCCGTGGGAGCCGCGCGTCGCCCCCACGAAGTCGGTAACGGAGGAGATGGGGCCGGCTAGGGGCCGCGGGTCCTCCGTTGGCTGCGTTTTATGGGGTGGTGGGGCCGGATGTCCTCCGTCGCCGACGCCGTCAGGCCTCCGAACGCTCCTGCCGGCGCACCGCGCGCACGCCCGACACCATCGGTGTCACCAACCCGATCCCGAGCGCGAGCAGCACTCCGACGTTGCTCGTGCCGATGCCGGCATGCGGGTCGGCCCCGAGCAGCCGGAACAGGTAGCCCTCCCAGGCCAGCCACGGCAGCGGCGAGCTGACGAAGCCGAGCCCGATCGCGCTCGCGACCACGAGCATCGTGAGGTTGATCCAGCGCCAGTCCGGGTAGACGCCCCCGCGGTTCAGCAGTGAGCCGTGGTGGAAACGGCGCGTGCGCAGCATCATCTCGCCGGCGAACAGCCCGGCCCAGGCGGCGACAGGCACCGACAGCGCGGTCGGGACGCCGCGGATGACCACGTCCAGGTCCCTCACCGTGAGGGCGAGCACGACTCCTGCGACCGCGATCGCGGCGGCGATGACCAGTGTGCTCCAGCGCCGGCCGAGCCGTACGCCGAGCGCGTCGAGGGTGAAGCCGCCCGAGTAGACCGTGAGCACCAGCGCCGAGATGAGGCTGAGCCCGACCGCCAGCAGCAGTGGGACGGGGTACCAGGCGGGGAGGCCGAGCTGCACGAACCCTCCCACCGGGTCGCTCGCCAGCTCGGCGGCCAGGTGCGGGTCGGAGGCCGCGAGCAGACCGCCGTAGGAGACGAGCACGAACGGCGGCACGCCGGCCCCGAACGTCGCCCACAGCATCCCCGCCGCGCCGGACGAGCGCCGGCGCTGGTACCGGGCGACCTCCGCGCTGCTCATGGCCCAGGCCAGACCGACGTAGCTGAACACGAGCACAGCGCCGGTCACGACGTGCGTCCAGAGCGCGTCGGGCACGGCGAGCGCGCGCGACACGTCGACGTGCCGCCAGGTGGCTGCGATCGTCACGGCGATCAGCGCCGCCGACGCGATCGTGAGGACGAGCTGGACCCGCGAGACGAGCCCGTAGCCGAAGTAGGCGACCACGCCGGCGACGGCGATCGTCACGACAAGCGCGATCGCGGTCGGGATCGCGGCACCGTGCGACCAGCCCTCCGAGACCGCCAGCGACCCCGCGGCCGACCCCGCCAGCCAGAGCAGCACCGCGCCCCAGAACAGCTTGGTGACCAGCGCCAGCACGGTCGGGAGGGCGTTCCCCCGCAAGCCGAACGTGGCGCGCGACACCACCATGGTCGGCTGCCCGCTCCACTTGCCGGCGAGCGTCCCGAGCCCGAGCGGCAGGAACGACAGCGCGACACCGAACAGCGTCGCGACCAGGAGCTGCCGGAGGCTCAGCCCGAGCAGGAACAGGGTCGCGCCGACGCCCACGCTGATCAGCGAGGAGGTGCCGGCGAACCACAGCCAGAACAGCCGGGACGCGTGCCCCGCGCGCCGTTCGAACGGCGTGGGCCCCAGGTCCACGGTCTCCGGCACGAACACGGGAGGCGCGACCGGGCCGGGGTGCAGTGCGGAGTCCTCGGGCGGCCGCGGCGGCGCGACGGGAGTCGGCGTGCTGTGCGCGGCGACAGCGTCCAGCTGACCGGGGGTCGCCGCGGCCGGTGCAGGGTCGGCCGGCGCGGGCTCGGCGGCTCCGGCCACCGGCGCGGCGGGCGCGACGGGGAGGGCGTCCGGGAGCAACGGGACCGGCTGGGAGTCGCGCGGCGCGTACTCGGCGGGTACGAGACCCAGCGGCTCGACGCGCGGTGCGGGAGCCGCGGGAGCGGACGCCCGCTCGGTCGCGGAGGACGAGGTGTCGAGCGCGATCGTCGGGAACTTGGGCGGCGAGACCACCGGCTGCGCCGGCGCAGGTGACTCCGGCGCCTCCGGGTTCTCCGCGGCCGCCGCCACCGGCGGCTCCTGCGCGGCCGACTCCGCCACCGGCTGCGGCACGGCCGCCCCCACCCACACGCTGTACGTCGGCTGCGGCCCATCGTCCCGGCGCCGCGACGGGAGGTCGTCGAAGCTGATCAACTGCGTCGGCGGCCCGGCCCAGTCGTCGTCCTCGTCGTACTCTTCCGCTGCATCCACTCCCCGACGACGGCGTCCGCCGGCTCCCCCACCACCGGAATCGCCGCCGTCGCCCGCGCCTGCAGCACGTTCTGGAGATGCTGGATCGCCCCGAATGTGTCGTGGACCCGGAGGTCCGCGTTCACGATCGCCGTGACCTCCGCGTCGCTGAGGGTCGCCGCGCCGTCCCCGTCCGCGGCGGCGAGCGGCCCCGCCACGATCGGGATCGCCGCCGTCGCCCGGTCGACCTCCACCTGGAGGGCGTCGGCGAGCTCGTCGTCGCTGTGGCGGACTGCTCCGCCCGGTTCCGCGACGCCGTCCCTCTCCACGCCATCGGCCCGTTCCATGTTCTGAGCCTACGACCGGAACGTCCACCGGGTCACGGGCCATCCTGGCGGTACCATCGTCTCGATGAGCACGCCGATCCCGACTCCGTACGAAGACCTGCTGCGCGACGTCCTCGCGAACGGCAGCCACAAGTCCGACCGCACGGGCACCGGGACGCGCAGCGTGTTCGGCCGCCAGCTCCGGTTCGACCTCGCCGAGGGCTTCCCGCTGATCACCACCAAGCGAGTGCACTTCAAGTCCATCGCCTACGAGCTGCTGTGGTTCCTCCGCGGCGAGAGCAACGTGGGGTGGCTGCGCGACAACGGCGTCACGATCTGGGACGAGTGGGCCGACGAGCGCGGCGAGCTCGGCCCGGTCTACGGCGTGCAGTGGCGGTCGTGGCCGGCGCCCGACGGAACCCGCATCGACCAGATCCAGCAGGTGGTCGACACCCTGCGCCGCGACCCGGACTCGCGCCGGATCATCGTCTCCGCCTGGAACGTCGCCGACATCCCGGACATGGCGCTCGCCCCGTGCCACGCGTTCTTCCAGTTCTATGTCGCCGACGGCCGGCTCTCCTGCCAGCTCTACCAGCGCAGCGCCGACATGTTCCTCGGCGTCCCGTTCAACATCGCCAGTTACGCCCTCCTCACGATGATGGTCGCCCAGCAGGTCGGCCTGGAGCCCGGCGACTTCGTCTGGACCGGCGGCGACTGCCACATCTACGACAACCACGTCGAGCAGGTGACGGAGCAGCTCGCCCGCGACCCCTATCCCGCGCCCACCCTGCGGTTCACCCGGAAGCCGGAGAGCCTCTTCGACTACCGGTACGAGGACTTCGTGGTGGAGGACTACCAGCACCACCCCGCCATCCGCGCGGCCGTGGCCGTATGACGCCCGCCCTCAGCAGTACCGTCGCCCTGATTTGGGCGCAGGCCCACGACCGCGTGATCGGCGCCGGGGGCGTGATGCCGTGGCACCTGCCCGAGGACCTCAAGCATTTCCGCGAGCTGACCGACGGCGACCCGGTGATCATGGGCCGGCGCACCTGGGAGTCCCTGCCCGAGCGGTTCCGGCCCCTCCCAGGCCGGGCGAACGTCGTCGTGACGCGCGACGCGGGCTATGAGGCTCGCGGCGCGGAGGTCGTCCACTCCCTCGACCGAGCGCTCAGCGCCGCCGGGACCGGGACCGGGACCGGGACCGTGTGGATCATGGGCGGCGCGGAGCTGTACACGCAGTCCCTGCCGCTCGCCGACCGGGTCGAGGTGACCGAGATCGACCTCGCCGTGGCGGGCGACACGTTCGCGCCGAAGCTCGGTCCTGAGTGGCACGGCGACCCCGGGCCGTGGCTGGAGGCGGCGAACGGGATGCGGTACCGCTTCGTCCGCTACGAGCGCTAGGTCCGCCGAGCGCTAGATCCGCCGGGCGCTAGGTCCGCCGGGCGCTAGGTCGGCAGGGCGCTAGGTCAATCCCGCCACCAGGTTGACGGTCGTCGCGACGATGACCGTGCCGAACACGTAGGACAGCAGCGTGTGGCGGATGATCGTCCGGCGCAGGTACGTGCTGGTGATGTCCGTGTCCGACACCTGGAACGTCATCCCGAGCGTGAACGAGAGGTAGGCGAAGTCGCTGTACTGCGGCGGCTCCTTCTGGTTGAAGTCGACGCCGCCGTCCTTGCGGTAGTAGATCCGCGCGTAACGGAGGGTGTAGAGGGTGTGGACGAGCACCCACGACAGCGCGATGCTCACGATCGCGAGCAGCGCCACCGCGAGCTGCGCGCCGCCCTTGAGACTGCGCGCCTCGACGAGGACCCACACGACCGCGAACACGCTCACCAGCGCGGTGATGGTGAGCACCAGGTCCACGGTCCTCCGACCCGGGTCCTCCAGCGTCGCGTGGCTGCGCGTCTGGCCCGCGTCCATGCGCCAGATCGTCGACCAGACCCACACGACGTACACCAGGCAGGCCGCCGCCCACCCGGTCAGGATCGCGTGGTGCAGCACCTCGAAGAAGGCGGCAGCCACCGCCACCACGATGCCGACCCCCAGGGCCACGTACAGCTTGACCCGGGTGTGCCCGCGTCCGCGCTTCAGATCGTCCGTCACACAACGGATGTTCGCACGTCACGCCGGGTCGTCGACGCCAGCGCGCCGGTACGATCGGTTTGTGACCACCGCTCCCTCACCTCTCGCCGACCTCGACACCGAAGCGCTCCGAGCCGCGCACGCCGACTTCGTGCGCGCCTACGACGAGCTGAAGGCCGCCGGCCTCGTACTCGATATCACGCGCGGCAAGCCGTCAGCCGAGCAGCTCGACCTCTCGAACGACCTCCTGCACCTCCCCGACGGGGCCTACCGCGACGCCGCGGGGACGGACCTGCGCAACTACGGTGGTCCGAACGGCCTGCCCGAGCTGCGCGCGATTTTCGCGGACGCGCTGCGGGTGCCGGTCGCCCAGCTCCTCGCGCTCGGCAACTCCAGCCTCACGGTCATGCACGACACCGTCGCGCAGGCGCTGCTGCACGGTGTGCCCGGCGGCGACCTCCCGTGGGGCCACCAGTCGATCAGCTTCCTCGCGCCGGTGCCGGGCTACGACCGGCACTTCACGATCTGCGAGCGCTTCGGCATCCGGATGATCGCGGTGCCGATGAACGAGGACGGCCCGGACATCGCGACGATCGAGACGCTGCTGGCGACGGACGACAGCATCAAGGGCATGTGGTGCGTGCCGGTGTACTCCAACCCGACCGGCGCGGTCTACAGCGAGGAGGTCGCCTGCGCGCTGGTGTCGTTGCCCGCCGCGCCCGACTTCCGGCTGTTCTGGGACAACGCCTACGTCGTCCACCACCTGAGCGACGAGCGGCCGGAGCCGATCGATATCCTTGCGCTGGCCGCCGAGGCGGGCAACCCGGATCGCCCGCTGATCTTCGCCTCCACGTCCAAGGTCACGTACCCGGGCGCCGGCGTGGCCTTCATCGGCGGGTCGGAGGCGAACATCGCCTGGTTCCAGCACAACTCGGCCGCACAGAGCATCGGACCGGACAAGATCAACCAGCTCCGCCACGTTCGGCTGCTCCGCGACCAGGATGGCCTGGCGGCGCACATGGAGAAGCACCGCGCGATCCTGGAGCCCAAGTTCGCCGCGGTCGACGAGGCTTTCCGCGCGCGGCTGCAGCCGTGGGGCGCGGGCGCCTGGAACGCCCCGCACGGCGGCTACTTTGTGAGCCTGGACGTTCTGGACGGCTGCGCCAAACGCGCCGTCCAGCTCGCCAAGGAGGCCGGCATCGCGGTGACGCCCGCCGGGGCGACCTACCCGTACGGCGAGGACCCGCGCGACGCGAACATCCGCATCGCGCCGACGTTCCCGCCGCTGGCGGAGCTCCGCGCGGCCCTCGACGGACTCTGCACGGCCATCCTGCTCGCCGAGACCGAGGCGCTGCTGGCCGAGCGGAACTGACGTGACGACCGGCTGGGTCGTCCGCCCGAGCGAGGAGGCCGACTGGACCGCGTACCGCGCGATCCGGCTGGAGATGCTGGAGGACACGCCCATCGCGTTCCTCGAGACGCTGGCGACCGCCCGGACGCACCCCGACGAGCACTGGCGGCGGCGGGCGGCCAACACCTCCACGAGCAGCAGGCTGTTCGCGGCGGTGGCGCGGGACGGACGCTGGATCGGGACGATGGGCGGCTTCCACGCGACGGGATCACCCGACCCGCATCTGGTCGGCGTGTACGTGACGCCCGCCCTGCGCGGCCGCGCGCACGGCGTCACCGACGCGCTGTTGGACGCCGTCGTCGACTGGGCGCGCCTCCGCTCGGGGCGGCTGCTGCTGGAGGTCCACGAGCGCAACGCGGCCGCGATCCGGTATTACGAACGCCGCGGCTTCGCCTTCACCGGCAACACGCAGCCGTATCCGCTCGACCGCAGCACGCTGGAGTTGGAGATGGCGGCCGACCTGTAGCCGTCGCGAACGGAGGAGATCCGTACGCGGCGCCGGCGTGTCGGCAGCCAGCGGAGGAAATCCGGCGCTGCCAGGCCGCGATCTCCTCCGTTGCCGACGGTCCGGGCGCGTCGGGGAGCGGAGGAGATCGGGGTCGGTTTCGGCCGGATGTCCTCCGTTGGCCGCGATCCGGGGCGCAGCCGCCGGGTTCTCCTCCGTTACCTGCGCGGCGGAGGCTGGAAGCGGAGAGCCAGTTCGGCCAGGAGCCGGGCGCCGTAGCCGGTTGCGCCTTTGGAGCGCCAGGCGTCGTCGCTGTCCGCGTTCATCGTGCCTGCGATGTCGAGGTGCGCCCAGGGCGTCCCGCCGACGAACTCGCGCAGGAACAGCGCGGCCGTCGTCGCGCCCGCGTAGGGTCCGCCGACGTTGGCGAGGTCGGCGATGTCGGAGTCCAGCAGCTTGCGGTAGGCGGTCTCCAGCGGAAGCTGCCAGACCTTCTCGTCGGTGCTCCGGGAGGCCGACACGATCGCGTCGGCGAGCGCCTGATCGTTGCTGAACAGCGCGGCCCGGGCCGGCCCGAGCGCCAGCAGCGCCCCGCCGGTGAGCGTCGCGATGTCCACGACCGCGTCGGGCTCCTCCTCCGTGGCGAGGACCAGGCCGTCCATCAGCACGAGGCGCCCCTCGGCGTCGGTGTTCTTGACCTCCACGGTCGTGCCGCCGCGCGCCGTGAGCACGTCGCCCAGCTTGTACGCGGAACCGGACGGCATGTTGTCCGTGCACATCAGGAACGCCGTGACCATCGTCGTGCAGCCCAGGTCCTGGAGGCTGGACAGCGCACCGAAGATCGCCGCGGCGCCGCCCATGTCCATCTTCATCAGCAGGTGCATCGGATCCGAGGGCTTGAGGCTGATGCCGCCGGAGTCGTACATGATGCCCTTGCCGACGAGCGCAAGATGGCCGGTCGGCTCGCCGTCCGGGACGTAGCGCAGCCGGATCATCCGCGGCTCCTCGGCGCTCCCGGCGTTGACCCCGAGCAGGCCGCCGCAGCCCAGACCGACGAGCTGCTGCCGGTCGAAGACCTCCACCTCCAGCCCGAAGTCGGCCGCCAGCTCCTCGGCGAGGTCGCCGAAGTCGGTGGCCGTCAGGTGGCCGGGCGGGGTGTTGGCGAGGTCACGGGCGATGGCGGCGCCGCGCGCGGTGACCGCACCGGCGGGGAGGCCGTCGGCCACAGCGGCGGACGGAGCCTCGTCCACGAGCACCTCGAGGCGGGTCAGTTCGGTGACGGTCGGCGCCGACTTCAGCTCGGAGTAGCGGTAGCGGCCGAGCAGCGCGCCCTCGGCGACGACCTGGCCGACCCGCTCGGGCGGCACAGCGCCTGTCGCCGGCAGGCGGAGACCGAGCGCGGCCGACGACGACGCCGCGCGAGCGAACGTCGCGGACAGGTCGCGAAGTGTGTCGGCGGTGAGCTCCTGCGGATCGCCCGAGCCGACTGCGTAGAGCACGGGGGCGGCCTCGGTCGGGACCAGGAGGGTCTGGCCGGCCTTGCCCTCGAACCCGGCGCGCTCGAGCGCGTCGCGATCGAGGCCGAGGTCGGCGTCGACCGGGCCTCCCGTCCCGACGGCGATGCCGATCGCGTCGAGCCCCTCTTCCTCGCCCCGCGCGAAGGCCGTGACCGCCTCGAAGCCGACGATCCGCGCCGGGCGGTACGACGGGACGGGGGTGAACGACGCGGGGATGAGCCTCTGGACCGCCGATGCCATCTCAGACCTCCCCGAAGCCGCTCTCCACCAGGTCGACCAGGGCGTCCACGGCGGATTCCCCTGCACTGTCCGGCGACGCGATGGAGGCCGTGGCGCCGGCCGTGAGGCCGAGGGACATCACGCCGAGAAGGCTCTTGGCGTCCTTGCCGTTCACGGTCACCTTCACCGGGAACGTATTGGCCAGCTTGACGAACTCGGCGGCAGGCCGGGCATGCAGGCCCTGCGGGTTGCGCACGAGCACCTCGCGCGTGTACCCGTCCGCGCCGCGCACGGCGGCCGGCGTTTCGGACGGCGAGGCCGACTCGGCAGCGACAGGCTCGGCGACCGACGCCGCCTCCGCGTCGGCCCACGCCGATCGCGCGCCTTCCACCGCGGCCGCGACCCCCGCGAGGTCGGCGCCGGTCTCCGCGGCCACGGCCGCGGCGACGCCGCCCTCCACGAAAGGCCCGTCGACGACGCGCACGCGGGCGCGCTCGTCCTCCGGCAGCATGTCGAGCACGGTCTCCGCCGTCAGGAGTGCCGAGCCGAGATCGCTGACGACCACGACGCCGGAACCCTGGTCGGCCTCGCCCACCGCGGTCATCACCTTGCCGAAGCTCGTGCCGATCCCGTCGTCGTCCGTGCCGCCCGCCGGCAGCAGCGTCACCGACGGCGCCATCTGCCCGGCGAGGGCGACGGCGCCGGCGGCGAGCTGCGAGCTGTGCGAGACGAAGACGAGCCCGACCCGCGCGGTCGAACCGCCGGTCATCCCGCCGCCTCGGCAGCGGCCCGCAGGATCAGCGCGGTGGACTGCGCGCCCGGGTCGCGGTGACCGGCCGAGCGCTCGCCCAGATAGCTGGCGCGGCCCTTCCGGGCGACGAGCGGGATGGTGGCGTCCGAGCCCTGCTCGGCCGCCCCGGCCGCGGCGTCGAGGATCGCCGCGGGAGCGTCCCCCGCGGCGAGCGCGGCCGAAGCCGCCTCCACCGCGGGGGTCCAGGCGTCGACCATCGTCTTGTCGCCGGACTCCGCCTTGCCGCGGGACACGATGCCGTCGCGCGCCGCGGTGAGCAGCGCCACCAGGGTCTCCCCGTCGATCGCGTCCGCGGCGCCGACCGGCTCGGAAGCCTTGAGGAAAGCCGTGCCGTACAGCGGCCCGGACGCCCCGCCGACGGTGGAGATCAGGGTCATCGCCACCGAGCGCAGCACCGCGGACGGCGTCGCGTCGGCCGGCAGTTTCGCGAGCGCGTCCACGGACGCGCGCATCCCGCGGTCCATGTTCTCGCCGTGGTCGCCGTCGCCGATCTCCCGGTCGAGCGTGTTCAGCTCACCCTTGTGCTCGCCCACGGTCGTCGCTGCGGCCGAGATCCAGGAGGTGACCCAGTTCGTGTCCAGCGCCATCAGCGCATCCTTCCTCGTGTCGTGTCATCCGGTCTGTGGAGCGTACGCCCGCCCACGTCCCGAGGGCTCACACGCCCCAGCGGAGCGCAGCGGTGTGCACCGGCGCGTCCCACAGGGCGGTCAGCTCGTCGTCCAGCTTCAGCACCGAGATCGAGGCGCCCTGCATCTCCAGCGAGGTGACGTAGTTCCCGACCAGCGACCGGCCGAGGACGATCCCCTTCTCGTCCAGGATCTCCGCCGCGCGCCGGAACAGGATGTAGAGCTCCGAGAGCGGCGTGCCGCCCATGCCGTTGACGAACAGCAGCACGGTGTCCCCCGACGAGAACGGCAGATCGGTGAGGATGGCGTCCATCATCCGGTCGACCAGGCGGTCGGCGGGCTCGAGCTTGATCCGCTCGCGGCCCGGCTCGCCGTGGATGCCGACGCCGAACTCGATCTCGTCCTCCGGGAGCACGAAGCCGGGCTGGCCCGCGTGCGGGACGGTGCCGTCGGTCAGCGCCAGGCCGATCGAGCGCACGTTGGCGTTGACCTTCTCCGCCACCGCGGTGACGGCGTCGAGGTCGTCGCCGCGGTCGGCCGCCGCTCCGGCGATCTTCTCCACCAGCACGGTGCCCGCGACACCGCGACGGCCGGCCGTGTAGAGGGAGTCCTGGACGGCGACGTCGTCGTTGGTGACGACGGCCCGCACCGTGATGCCCTCCGCGGCCACCAGATCGGCGGCCGTCTCGAAGTTCAGCACGTCCCCCGTGTAGTTCTTGACGATGTGGAGCACGCCCGCCCCGCCGTCCGCGGCCTTGGTGGCCTCCACGATCGGCATCGGCGTCGGCGAGGTGAAGACCTCACCCGGAACCGCGGCGTCGAGCATGCCCTTGCCCACGAAGCCGGCGTGCAGCGGCTCGTGGCCACTGCCTCCACCGCTGACCAGGCCGACCTTGCCGCGCACCGGGCCGTCGGCCCGGGAGACGAAGCGGGGGTCCTGGGACACCGTCACGATGTCCGCGTGAGCCCGTCCGAACCCCGCGAGGGACTCGGCTACGACGTCGGGTACGTCGTTGATGAGCTTCTTCATCGAAAACCCTTCCTTCCACTTGCTGTCAGTGCGTCGCCTCGACCCATTCCTCGAGCTTCGCGGCCGCAGCCCCGGAGTCGATCGCCTGGGCGGCGACCGCCATGTGCGAACGGAACCGATCCAGGATGGACACCTGGACCCTCGACGGGTCGGACGCGAGCTCGTAGGACACGAGCCCGGCCGCCGCGTTGAGCAGCACGATGTCGCGCACGGGGCCCTCCTGGCCCGCGAGCACGGCACGCACGACCGCCGCGTTGTACGCGGCGTCCTTCCCGAGCAGATCCTCGATCCTGGCGCGCGGGATGCCCAGATCACGCGGATCGATGTCGTGCTCGGTGACGAGACCCCTGGAGACCTCCCAGACGTGGCTGTGACCGGTGGTCGACAGCTCGTCGAGGCCGTCGTCGCCGCGGAAGACCAGTGCGGTCGCGCCGCGGGTCTGGAACACGCCGACGATCAGCGGGATGCGGTCGAGCGTCGCGACGCCGACCGCTGACGCCTCGGGGCGCGCCGGATTGCACAGCGGCCCGAGGAAGTTGAACACCGTCGGCACGCCGAGTTGCGACCGCACGGGGCCGGCGTTGGCGAAGCCCGGGTGGAAGGCGCTCGCGAACGCGAAGGTGATCCCGGTGCTCTTCAGCACCTCGGCCACGCGGGCCGGCGGCAGGGTCAGGTCGATGCCGAGCGCGGCCAGCACGTCCGACGATCCGGACGACGAGCTGGCCGCCCGGTTGCCGTGCTTGATGACGGGAACCCCCGCGGCCGCGGCGACGATGGAGGCCGTGGTGGAGACGTTCACGGTGCCGAAGCGGTCGCCTCCGGTGCCGACGATGTCGAGCGCCATCGGGTCCACGGCCAGCGGGACCGCGTGGTCGAGGATGGCGTCGCGGAAGCCGACGATCTCGTCCACGGTCTCGCCCTTGGCCCGCAGCGCGATCAGGAAAGCGGCGAGCTGGGCCTCCGTGGCCTCGCCCGACATGACCTGGTCCATCGCCCACGCCGCGTCCGCCACACTGAGGTCCTCACGGGCCAGGAGGGAGGTG